>JBATPF010000061.1:0-7424 GCA_049291355.1 Giesbergeria sp. | reverse complement strand
TCGCCAGGCTGTGGCCCGCGAGGCGCTGGCGCCCGCCTGGTGGCGTGCGCAGCGCTGGGGCCGAGGGGCGGTCACGTTTGGCGCCCCGGACAAGGGCTCGGTGCAGATGCTCTGGGCCAACATGCTGCTGCACAGCGTGGCCGACCCACGCGCCTTGATCGGCGCCTGGCAACGCGCGCTGGATGTCGATGGCTACCTGATGTTTAGCTGCTTTGGCCCCGATACGCTGCGCGAGCTGCGCGCCGTGTACCAGGCGCGGGGCTGGCCAGCGCCCGCCCACGCGTTCACCGACATGCACGATTGGGGCGACATGCTGATCGACGCGGGGTTTGCCGAACCGGTGATGGACATGGAGCGCATCACACTCAGCTTTGCCACGCCTGAGCGACTGCTGCAGGAGCTGCGTGAACTGGGCAGCAACCTGCATCCAGGGCGGTACCCGGCGCTGCGCGGGCGGCGCTGGCACAGCACCTTGTGCCAGGCTCTGTCGGCGGGGCTCACCCCACCAGACGCCGATGGCCCACTGAGCTTGAGCTTCGAAATTGTCTATGGGCACGCCTTCAAGCCCGTGCCGCGCGTCCCGGTAGCGGCGCACAGTGCGGTTTCACTGGACGAAATGCGCAGCCTGCTGAAAGGCAGGGTACCACGCACATAAGCGCAAATGATGGCTGTTTCCATTGACTTAGAGCAAATTTGCACGGCGATCTTGGGGGTTTCCCTTGTTTCTCTGATCTGAAACAAGCCACGCTACAATCCCCCACCACTGGAACAAGCCGTTTATGCGCAATGCCCGCCTTTCAAAGGCATGCAGTTCTGCGCCGCAGTGCGCAAGTGCTGGTTTGTGCGGGTGGTGGACTGGGCGGGGCGCGTCTATCTTTTCGGCTACCGCGCAGGGCGTGCCGGCTGCATTGCACAGCCTGGTCGCCATGGGTGACGATCGAGATGGGGCGAGTTAACTGAGGCTTAGAAGCAAGTGAGAACTATGAAGAGCATTTTCAAGAGGTTGGCCCACGCTCTGATGCTGGCCGGCGCCTGGGCATCAGGTTCCGCCCACGCAGTCAATGATTTGCCGGGCGGTCCGAGCGTTCATCAGTTGAACCTGACGCGCGGAGTGACACGCATCGCTGAGGAGCAGAGCAATCTGCACTGGATGATGCTCATCATCTGCACGGTGATCTTCGTCGCGGTGTTCTCGGTGATGTTTTATTCGATCTGGAAACACCGCAGATCGCAGGGTGCCAAAGCCGCCAATTTTCATGAATCCGTCACGGTGGAAATCATCTGGACGGTGGTGCCGTTTCTGATCATTGTGGGCATGGCGCTTCCAGCCACCAAGGTGCTCGTGGCGCAGAAAGACACGACCAACGCCGACCTCACCATCAAGACCACCGGTTACCAGTGGAAGTGGGGTTACGACTACATCAAGGGCGAAGGCGAAGGCATCGGCTTTATTTCGACCCTCGACCCCGCGCAGCGCGCCATGTCGAGCAGCGGCGACGTGTCGCAGGCACCCGACAACTACCTGTTCAAGGTGGACAACCCGCTCGTGGTGCCTGTGGGCAAGAAGATTCGCATCATCACGACCGCCAACGACGTGATTCACTCGTTCATGGTGCCAGCTTTTGGCATCAAGCAGGACGCCATCCCCGGGTTCGTGCGCGACACGTGGTTCCGGGCCGATTCGGTGGGCGACTTTTAGGGTCAGTGCGCCGAGCTCTGCGGCAAGGAGCACGCCTACATGCCGATTCACGTCAGAGTGGTGTCCGCTGCGGACTACACAGCGTGGGTCGACGGCGAAATGAAGAAAGTTGCTGCCAAACAAGACGACCCGAACAAAGTCTGGGCACTGGAAGACATCCTCAAGCGCGGTGAGAAGGTGTATGGCTCGAACTGTGCTGCCTGCCACCAGGCCAATGGCAAGGGCGCCGGCCCGATCAAGCCGCTGGATGGCTCGGCCGTGGTTCGCGACGCCGACCATGCGCTCCAGATCCAGATCGTCCTGCACGGAGTCGCCAACGGCGCCATGCCTTCCTGGAAGGCACTCAGCGACACCGATCTCGCTGCCGTGGTCACCTACACCAAGAATTCCTGGTCGAACAAGACAGGCCAGCTCGTGCAGCCCGCCGAGGTTGTGGCCCAGCGTGCCAAATAGGCCGTGCCCGCAAAGAGTATTGAGGAATCCAACATGAGCGCAGTTCTTGACAATCCCGGGCACGTCGGCGGCCACGACCACGGCGACCACGCCCACCACACTCCCACCGGGTGGCGGCGCTGGCTTTATGCCACGAATCACAAAGACATCGGTACGCTGTATCTGCTGTTTTCGTTCACCATGTTCATGGTGGGCGGCGTGCTGGCCTTGCTGATACGCGCCGAGCTGTTTAAGCCCGGTCTTCAATTGGTGAATCCCGAGCTGTTCAATCAGCTCACCACCATGCACGGTCTCATTATGGTGTTCGGCGCCATCATGCCGGCCTTCGTGGGGTTTGCGAACTGGATGGTTCCGCTGCAGATTGGCGCCTCTGACATGGCGTTTGCGCGGATGAACAACTTCAGTTTCTGGCTGCTGGTGCCCGCTGCCATCATGTTGGTGGCCGGCTTCTTCATGCCCGGCGGTGCTCCCGCTGCGGGTTGGACCTTGTATGCCCCGTTGACGCTGCAAATGGGCATGTCGATGGACTCAAGCATCTTCGCTCTGCACATCATGGGCGCCTCGTCCATCATGGGGGCGATCAACATCATCGTCACCATTCTGAACATGCGCGCACCCGGCATGACGTTGATGAAGATGCCCATGTTCTGCTGGACCTGGCTGATCACGGCCTACCTGTTGATTGCCGTGATGCCGGTTTTGGCCGGTGCCATCACCATGACGCTGACCGACCGCCACTTTGGCACCAGCTTCTTCAACCCCGCTGGCGGCGGTGACCCGGTGATGTACCAGCACATCTTCTGGTTCTTCGGCCATCCCGAGGTGTACATCATGATCTTGCCGGCGTTCGGCATCATCAGCCAGGTGGTTCCTGCCTTTGCGCGCAAGAAGCTGTTTGGTTATGCCTCGATGGTGTATGCCACTTCGTCGATCGCCATTCTCTCGTTCATTGTCTGGGCGCACCACATGTTCACCACCGGCATGCCGGTGACCGGGCAGCTGTTCTTCATGTACGCCACGATGCTGATCTCGGTGCCGACGGCCGTGAAGATATTCAACTGGATTGCCACCATGTGGCGCGGCTCGATGACGTTCGAAACGCCCATGTTGTTCGCCATCGGGTTTATTTTTGTGTTCGCCATTGGCGGTTTCACGGGACTGATTCCGGCGATTGCTCCCATTGATACGCAGATTCAAGACACCTACTACATCGTCGCGCACTTCCACTATGTGCTGGTGGCGGGCTCGCTCTTTGCGATGTTTGCCGGGGCGTACTACTGGTTGCCGAAGTGGACCGGTGTCATGTACTCCGAGCGCAGGGGCCAGATCCACTTCTGGTGGTCGATGATTTCCTTCAACATCACCTTTTTCCCGATGCACTTTCTGGGGCTTGCCGGCATGCCGCGACGCTACGCAGACTATCCGATGCAGTTTGCCGACTTCAACATGATCGTCAGCATCGGTGCCTTCGGCTTTGGGTTCGCCCAGGTTTATTTCTTCCTGGCTGTGGTGCTGCCTGCCATGCGGGGACGCGGCGTGCCCGCGCCGCAGCGCCCGTGGGATGGTGCGGAAGGTTTGGAGTGGGAAGTGCCATCGCCCGCTCCCTTCCATACCTTTGAAAACCCGCCCAAGCTCGATGAAACCGCCACCCGCGTGATTGGTTGACCATGTCCCAGACGCCCGAGCAGAAAAAGAACAACCTGCGCCTTGGACTGGTGCTCGCCTCTATTGCTGCAACGTTTTTCATCGGGTTTATGGTGAAGATCATTTACCTGTCTCACTGAATGGCCGCCCATGTCTGAGCGCCGCGAAAATGCCCGCATGGTGGGCAAACTTGCCATTGTTGCGCTTGGCATGTTTGCCTTTGGCTACGCTTTGATTCCTGTCTACAAGCGCATTTGCGAAGTGACCGGCATCAACATCCTGGCGCTGTCCGAGCGCCAGGTTCCGGGCAATGGCAAAGCCGGCAGCGACGTGCGCATTCCCGGCAACACGCAGGTGGACCGCAGCCGCACCATCACCGTGGAATTCGATGCCAATTCGCGCGGCCCCTGGAGTTTTCGTCCTGCCAAGCGCTCGCTGGAAGTCCATCCTGGCGAACTCACCACGGTGATGTACGAGTTTCAGAACGTGCAGAACCGGCGCATGTCGGCGCAAGCCATTCCGAGCTACGCCCCACGCCAGGCGGCGCCTTTCTTCAACAAGGTTGAGTGTTTCTGCTTTAACCAATACACGCTGGAGCCGGGCGAAAGAAAAGAATGGCCCGTGGCCTTCGTCATTGACCCGAAGCTCTCCAAGGACGTGAAGACCATTACTTTGTCGTACACCTTCTTTGAAGTAGGCACGGGCGTTCCCCAAGCGCCCACGGCGGCCTTGGTCCCCGAAGCCGGTGCCAAGGTGGGTTCATGAGCGAAGCGCCGAATGACAAGCGCCGCGTCTCGGCGGGCAGCAGCTCATTTTTCCGCAGCATGAAGGCGGTGGCATGGGCATTTTTTGGCCTGCGCAAGCGCAGCGAGTACCAGCAAGATCTGGAGCGCATCCATCCGCTGCACATCATTGCGGCCGGATTGCTGGGCTTTCTGCTGCTCGTGCTTTCGCTGGTGGCCCTGGTGCATTGGGTGGTGTGAGCTTCATTCGACAGAAAACCGACGCAAAGACATTAGATAGAGAGCAGGAGCTGAAATGAGTGCAATGACCTCGGGCGCAACCCCGTATTATTTTGTCCCCGCGCAATCGCGCCATCCCATCATGGCGGCGATCGGGCTGTTTTTTGTGATCCTTGGCGCGAGCCAGTGGATCAACAGCCATGCCTGGGGGAAATACGCTTTTATTTTCGGCCTGGTGTGGTGGCTGGTGGTGCTGTTTCAGTGGTTCCGGCAGGCAGCGCACGAAAGCGAACGCGGCCTGTATGGCTACAAGGTGGATCTCTCTTTCCGCTGGAGCATGAGCTGGTTCATCTTTTCAGAGGTGATGTTCTTCGGTGCCTTTTTCACGGCCTTGTGGTGGGCACGGGCGCACTCGGTGCCAGCGCTGGGTGGGCTGGAAAACGCTTTGCTGTGGCCCGACTTCAAAGCGGTATGGCCGTCGGTGGCGGCCGGTGCCACCGCTTCGCCTGCAGGCATCGTTGAGCCGTTCCAGACCGTGGGTCCGTTTTGGCTGCCCACCATCAACACCGCTTTGCTGCTGAGTTCCGGGGTGACCTTGACCATCGCGCACCACGCATTGCGCGCCAACCAGCGTGGTCGCACGATTGCGCTGATGTGGCTCACTGTGGCGCTGGGTTTCACGTTCCTGTGTGTGCAGGGCTACGAGTACTACCATCTGTACACGGAACTCAACCTCAAACTGAACTCCGGGATCTACGGAACCACGTTTTTCATGCTCACGGGATTCCACGGTTTCCACGTGTTTCTCGGCATGTTGATGCTGCTTTTCATTACCCTGCGCTTGCAAAGTGGGCATTTCACCGCCGAACGCCATTTCGGTTTCGAAGGCGCGGCCTGGTACTGGCACTTTGTGGACGTGGTCTGGCTGGGTCTCTATGTGCTCGTGTATTGGATGTAACGGGTTCGGCAGCCAGAAGAAAGGCGCCCCGGAGGCGCCTTTTTCACTCCAATGGCACTCCGGTGGGCTGGATATACCCCAGCTTCCAGGCCAGCAGCATGCATGCAAACAGAAGAATGGATAGACCCACGCGCAGCGCGAGGGCCCAGGCCATGCGCTGTCCGCGCTTTTCGTTGTCCTTCCCGGTACGCATCATGAAGAAGAGCGCGGAGCCAAGGCTGGCGAGAATGGCAAGAAAGCCCAGTGCGACAAGAATTTTCATGAAGGCCATTATCTGGTGAGTGCCTCTTTTTCGCTGCGCCGCAGTGCCCGTTTCTGGTTGGTCACGCTGGCGGCTTGTATCGGCATCCTGGGCACCGCCGCGCTCGGGCGCTGGCAGCTGGAGCGCGCAGCCGAGAAGGAGGCGCTGGCAGCGGAACTGGCCGCGCGCAGCGTTCAGGCGCCACTTGCTGGAGCGGAACTGGAAGCGGCGCTGGCTGCCCGGCCAGCCGGCACCGATGCAGACAAGTTCTTATTCCAACGCGTGGAGTTGCAGGGTCGGTGGCTGCCAGAGTACACGGTGTACTTGGACAACCGCCAGATGGATGGTCACCAGGGATTTTTGGTGGTTACGCCGCTGCAGCTTGCCGGCAAAAGCACAGTGGTCCTCGTGCAGCGTGGCTGGGCGCCGCGCAATTTTCTGGAGCGAACTGCGCTGCCGCCTGTCGTCACCCCCGGGGGCGAAACCGCGGTCACCGGGCACCTGGCAGTCGAAACAACGCCGATTTATGCCCTGGGAAGTAGCCAGGGCGAACCGGGGTTTTTGCGCATCCGGCAGAATCTCCATCTGGACGCCTTTCGCGCCGAGACCGGCCTGGCGCTTGCCAGCATGGTGGTGGTACAGGACGGCGCTCCTTCTGAGGGTTTGCTGCGCCACTGGCCGCCGCCCGATACCGGCGTGCAGAAAAATTATGGCTATGTTTTCCAATGGTTCGCGCTTTGCGGCCTGATTTCGGGTTTATATGTCTGGTTCCAATTCGTCCGACCTCGCCGCCGCCGTGCGTGACAGCGCTGCGGTCCAACCCTTGGGCTTGACCGTGCACAGTCTGCCCCCGGTGGGCGATGCTGTGCGCTCGGCCCAGAGCGGGCGCGGTGCGCGCTGGAAGCTGTTGGCGCTGTTACTGGTTTGCGTTGCGCCGGTGGTGGCGTCGTACTTCACCTACTACGTCATTCGTCCGGAGGGGCATCGCAACTTTGGCAGTTTGATTGAACCGCAGCGGCCAATGCCTTCATTGCCCACCGTGGATCTGCTAGGCCGCACCGGAAACCTGACCGCCTTGAAAGATCAGTGGCTCCTCGTCAGCGTGGCGCCTGCTGCCTGTCCGGCCGATTGCCAGCAGCGGCTATACCTGCAGCGCCAGCTGCGCGAGAGCCTGGGCAAGGAAAAGGATCGGCTCGATTGGGTCTGGCTGCTTAGCGATGACGCGGCCGTACCCAAGGCGCTGCGTGCGGGGGTTTCCACTGCGCGGGTACTGCGTGTGGATCCCCAAGCGCTGGCTGGCTGGCTCCAGCCTGAGGCCGGGCACGCCTTGCAGGAGCACCTTTACGTCGTCGATCCCATGGGCAACTGGATGATGCGGTTTCCGCCCAATTTGGACGCGGCCGCCGCTGCGCGCGCCAAGCGCGACATCGAGCGCCTGTTGCGTGCCGCCGCCGGATGGGATACGGC
>JBATPF010000060.1:0-15665 GCA_049291355.1 Giesbergeria sp. | reverse complement strand
GGCATACACCGCGGCAATCGGCTCGCCGGCCAGTGCCCGCGCCACCTGCGCCGCCTGCCAGCGGCCAGTGTCGTTAAGCGCAATGTCGCGGTGGCCCTGGATGCGCGTGTCCACGTTCCAGGCGGTTTCGCCGTGGCGGATGGCAAGGATGCGGGTGGCGTCCATGCGGGAGTCAGTGAGCGCCTGCGCCGGCAGGCACCAGCGGCAGGCGCACCTGGCGCGCTCCGGCGGGCGGTGTGGGGAATCCCGCCAGCGCCGCATCGAACAGCACGCCAAAGATGCGCGGCGCGTCGGTCCACACATCTTCGTTGCTGGCGGAGGTCTCGTACACGGTCTTTTGCGTGGCCGCGTCGCGCAACACCACGCTCACTTCGTTGCGGTACAGGGTGGGCGGCATCTCGCGCAGCATCCAGCCGGCGCGCATGCCGGAGCGGTGGCCCCAGCCGAAACCGCCACCCCAGCCGCCCCAAGGGCCGTAGGGATACCAGGGGCCATCGGCCAGCGCGGTGCCCGTGCGCACGCCGATTTCGGCGATCAGGCGCGGGGCAGCATCATCGCGCTGCAGGCCAGCGTGCGCCAAGGCGGCGTGGGCCATGGGAACAATGGCGTCAAAGGCGTGCGACTGTTGTTGTGAGGGCAGCAGATCCAGGCGGTACGTGGGCGGCTGGGGCAGGCTGGCGAGTGTGGACCAGCTCTGCACCTGGCTGTCCACGGTGCGCTGCACGGCGCAACCGGCCAGCGCGAGGGCGGTCAAAAGCACAGCGACGAGGCGTACGAACATGGCGCTACTCCTGTGAGAAGGCTCGTTACCCGAGCCGCAGCACCTGCATGCCGGGCAGGGCCGGGGGTGGGGGGAAGTCTTCGGCGTCAAAGGCCTTGTCGCCGTTTTCGTCCGATACGCCCGTGGCCACGGCGTTCCTGAAATCGTACAAATTGGCGTCCAGCAGATGGCTGGGCACCACGTTCTGCAGCGCGTTGAACATGTTTTCAATGCGGCCGGGAAAGCGCTTTTCCCAGTCGCGCAGCATCTCGCCGACCTGCTTTCGTTGCAGGTTTTCCTGGCTGCCGCAGAGGTTGCAGGGAATGATGGGGAAATTGCGCTGCGCAGCCCAGCGCGCGGTGTCTTTCTCGGTCACAAAGGCCAGCGGACGGATCACGACATGCTTGCCGTCGTCGCTGACCAGTTTGGGTGGCATGCTCTTGAGCTTGCCACCAAAGAACATGTTGAGCAGCAGGGTTTGCAGGATGTCGTCGCGGTGGTGGCCCAGGGCAATTTTGGTGGCGCCTAGCTCGTCGGCTACCCGGTACAGGATGCCGCGGCGCAGCCGGCTGCACAGGCTGCAGGTGGTCTTGCCCTCGGGGATCAGGCGTTTGACGATGCTGTAGGTGTCTTCGTTCTCGATGTGAAAGGGCACGCCGGTGCTCTTCAGATAGTCCGGCAAGACATGTTCGGGGAAGCCCGGCTGCTTCTGGTCCAGGTTGACCGCCACCAGGTCGAAGCGGATGGGCGCTCTGGCCTTGAGTTTGATCAGGATGTCGAGCAGCGCGTAGCTGTCCTTGCCGCCCGACATGCAGACCATGACCTTGTCGCCCTCCTCGATCATGTTGTAGTGCACGATGGCGCGGCCGGTTTCGCGGCACAGGCGCTTTTCCAGCTTGTGGGCTTCGCGCTCGATTTTCAGGGGCAGCCGGGTATCGTTCGTTACTGTTTGCATGGTCATCTCAATATTCCAATAGCGCATGAACTGGCACGGCACAAGCGCGGGCAGCCGCGCAAGGGCCGCCCCGCCGCGCTGGCTGCGTCCTCCTCCCGAAGGAGAGGGGGAAGGCGCCGAAGGCGACTCAGGGGGCGCTACATTGGTTCACCAGGCGCCGGTTTCGACGCGTATGGCGACTTCGCAGTCGTCGAATATTTCCAGTTTGGCGATCTTCACCCGAACCCCTTGCACGCCGGGCAGCTGCATCAGCCGCTGCGCGAGTTTGCCAATCAGGCTCTCCAGCAGGTTCAGGTGCTCGGCGGTGCACTCGTCGATGATGATCTGGCGCACGCGCCGGTAGTCGAGCACATGCGCCAGGTCGTCGTCGCGCGGCGCCAGGGGTTGGCGCCCCAGGCTCAGTTCGGCGTCCACCTGAATCGGTTGGGGGGCCATTTTTTCGTGGTCGAGCACGCCCAGGCTGGCATCAAAGCGCAGGCCGGTGAGCGTCAGGATCTGGGCGCCGGAAGAGGCAGCGGTCATGGCAGGGCTTTGGTGGGTGGCGGGGCGCCGGGAGCGGGTTTGCGCCGGAAGGCTTCGACGCCCACGGCCTCGCAGTCGTCGTACACGTCGGGCTTGCGTGTGGACACCCTCGCCGCCACGACCAGCGGGTGCGCCAGCAAGGCGTTCAGCACGGCGTCGCACAGCGTCTCCTGCAGGTCGATGTGGCCGCGCTCGGTGATCTGGGTGACCTCATTGCGCACAAAGTCGTAGTCCACCACTTCGTCAATGCGGTCGCACTGCGGCGTCGTTTGGACAAGCGGAACGTACAGATCGATGTCAAAAAGAATGCGCTGGGCGGCAGCGCGTTCGAAGTCGTGGATGCCGATT
This sequence comes from Giesbergeria sp., assembly GCA_049291355.1. Classification (GTDB taxonomy): domain Bacteria; phylum Pseudomonadota; class Gammaproteobacteria; order Burkholderiales; family Burkholderiaceae_C; genus Simplicispira. The sequence goes on along the minus strand of JBATPF010000060.1, from coordinate 13,080 downwards.
CGCACCCGGCGGCTGAGGCCGCGCAGAAAAATGCGCCGGCAATCGGTCAGCAAGGGGTCGATCATGCGGTGCCCTGTGGCGCGGCCGGCGCCAGTCGTTCGGCGACGAACATGATGTCGCGCGCCAGGGGGACGAGGTGCTGGCCTTTGTCCACGGCGATGGTGACGCCAGTGATGGAAGGGTTCTCCGCCAGAAAGACGGCACTGCTTGCCACGTCAGCCGGGTCGGTCGCGCTTTGCAGCAAGTTCACGCTGCTGGCGCGGCGAAAGTTCTCGCCGCTCTGCGGTCCGCTCACATAAATCAGCCCCGGCGCCACGCCGTTCACCCGCACCCGCGGCGCCAGCGCCTGCGCCTGCAGGGCCACGGCGCGTTCCAGCGCCAGCTTGCTCAGGGTGTAGGAAAAATAATCGGGGTTCAGGTTAAACACTTTTTGATCCAGCACGTGAATCACACAGGGAGGCGCAGCAGTGGCCGCACTGGTAGCCCGTGCCAGCAGGCTGGCGAGTTGCAGCGGCGCTGCAAGGTTCACCTGCATTTGCGTGTGCAGCAACGCGGGGGAAAAATCCATCCCGCTGTCTGGCTCGAAAGCCGAGGCATTGTTCACGATGGCGTCGGGCGCAGCCCCCAGCGCGGCCACAGTGCCGGAAAACATGGTCGCAATGGCCTCCGGCTGGCCCAGGTCGCCTTGCACCGCATGCGCCTCCCGGCCCAGGGCGCGCACCGCCTCGCAGGTCTGTAGCGCTTCCTCACCAGAGTGCTGGTAGTGGCACACCACATTCCAGCCCGCGCGGGCAAAAGCCAGGCAAAACGCTTTGCCCAGGCGCCGCGCGCCACCCGTGACAAGTACGGCTTTGGGGCGGGCTGGGAGGGACATTGGGAGACAATCGCAGGCGTGATGAACGAACCCACAAGTTTAACGAGTGCCCTGCACGGGTGTATTGCGCGCGCCATTGCGGATGCCGGCGGCTGGATCGCCTTTGACCGCTTCATGGCGCTGGCGCTGTACGCGCCTGGCCTGGGCTACTACGCCAACGACAGCACCAAGTTCGGCGCCATGCCCGAATCGGGCAGCGACTTTGTGACCGCACCCGAGATGACGCCGCTGTTTGGCCAGACGATGGCTGCGCAGGTGGCCGAAGCCCTGGAGCGCACCGCCACGCGCGAGATCTGGGAGTTCGGCGCCGGTTCGGGCGCACTGGCGCTGCAACTGCTGGGCGCCCTGGGCGATCGGGTGGACCGCTACACCATCGTCGATATTTCGGGGAGCCTGCGCGCGCGCCAGCAACGGCTGCTTGCTGGCTATGCCGACAAGCTGCACTGGGCCGATGCATTGCCTGAGCGCTTTGAGGGCGTCGTGGTGGGCAACGAGGTGCTGGACGCCATGCCGGTCAAGCTGCTGATGCGTCTTGCGGGGCAGTGGCACGAGCGCGGCGTGGCTATCGACGGCGAGGCATTCGTCTGGCAAGACCGGCCCACGGAGCTGCGCCCGCCAGTCGAGGTAGAGGGCGATCACGACTATCTGACGGAAATCCACCCCCAGGCGGAGGCCTTCATCCACACCCTGGGCGACCGCCTCACGCGCGGCGCCGCCTTGTTGCTGGACTATGGTTTCGGTGAGAGTGAGTACTACCACCCACAGCGCCACATGGGCACCGTGATGTGCCACCGTGCGCACCGATCCGACGACAACCCGCTGGCGGACGTCGGCCTCAAGGACATTACGGCCCACGTGAACTTCACCGGCATCGCCTTGGCGGCGCAGGAGCAGCCGCTGCCGGACGGCCAGGGCTGGAATGTGCTGGGCTACACCACGCAGGCGCATTTCCTCATCAACTGCGGGTTGCTTCCAAAAATGGAGCTACAAACACAAGCAGGACGTGCGCTAGCGGCCAAATTGATCATGGAACACGAGATGGGCGAACTGTTCAAGGTGCTGCTCATCGCCAAAGGCGCGCCCTGGGAGCCCTGCGGCTTCTCGCAAGGTGACCGCTCCCATAGACTGTGATGCATCCCCCTGAGTCGCCTGTGGCGCCTTCCCCCTTCTCTCGCCTCGCTGCGCGATGCGGGAAGGGGGACACCGCCAGCGCGGCGGGGCGGCCCTTGCGCGGCGGTCGCTGGCGTGGGTTGCGCCGGTTGCAACCACCAGTGGATGATGCAGAGCTTGGGAGCGCACGAAAATGATTCGCTGGCTGCTGGCCACCTTTGTGGCGCTCATTGTGCTCAACAGCTTGACGCCCTGGCTGCGCCGCCTCGGGCTGGGGCGGCTCCCGGGCGATTTTCAGTTCAAATTGTTTGGGCGCGACGTCTTCGTGCCACTCGCCAGCACGGTGCTGATCAGCGTACTGGTCAGCCTTATCGCGAAGTGGCTATGAGCGCACGAGCGGCCTCGTCCGCGTCGGCTTCGGTTTCGGCGAGCGCCTGAAGGAAGCGGCCCCGCCACCAGTGCACGTCAAACTCGCGCACGTTGGCCAGCAGCGCGCGGTGGCGGCGCTGGCGTTCTTCCAGCGGCATGTTCAGGGCGCGATACATGGCGTCCGCCATGCCTTCGGTGTCGTAGGGGTTCACCAGCAGGGCGTCCTTAAGCTGCTCGGCCGCGCCCGCAAAGCGCGAGAGCACCAGCACGCCGGGGTCTTCCGGGTTCTGCGCCACCACGTATTCCTTGGCCACCAGGTTCATGCCGTCGCGCAGCGGCGTCACCAAGCCCACGCGGGCGACGCGGCACAGGCCGGGCACGCGTTTGCGCGCCACCATGCGGTGGATGTAGCGCACCGGCATCCAGTCGAGCTCGCCATAGTCGCCATTGGTCGCGCCGCACAGGCCTTCGAGCTCCTGGCGCAGATCGGCGTAGGCATTCACGCTGTCGCGCGACGGTGAGGCAATCATGATCAGCGTGGCGTCGCTGTGCGTATCCGGGTAGCGCGACAGCATGTTGCGAAAGGCGCGCACGCGCTGCGGGATGCCCTTGGAATAGTCGAGCCGGTCGATGCCCAGCAGCAGGCGCCGGCGGGCGTATTCCTTGCGCATGTTTTCGTAGGTTTCCACGGCCTCGGGCGCCTGGCCCAGGCGCTCGAACTCGGCCACGTCGATGCCAATGGGGAATGCCTGCGCCCGCACCGTGGCGCCAAAGGCACGGTACTGGTGCTCGGCCACGGGCTTGGCATCGGCCTCGGCCTGCACATAGCGGTCGAAATGCGCGAGATCGGTTTCGCTCTGCAGGCCCACCAGATCGTAGGCAAAGAGCGAGCGCATCAGCCAATGGTGCTGCGGAATCGCCGCCAAAATCACCGGCGGCGGCAGCGGAATGTGCAGAAAGAAACCGATGCGCTGGCGACACCCCAGCGCGCGCAGCTCGGCAGCCAGCGGAATCAGGTGGTAGTCGTGAATCCAGATTACGTCGTCGTCCCGAAGCAGCGGCAGCAGCTTGCGCGCCATCATGCGGTTGACGCGGCGGTAGCCGGCGATGTCGCCGGTCTCGAAGTTGGCCAGGTCCAGCCGGCAGTGGAACACCGGCCACAGCACGCTGTTGCTGTAACCCAGGTAGTAGCTGTCGTGGTCCTGGCGAGCGAGATCGACCGTGGCCAGGGTGACGCTGCCGGCCTGGCGCGTTTGCAGCCGCCCTTCACCGGGCGCACCGGATTCGTCGATCGCGCCGCTCCAGCCAAACCACAGGCCGCCACTTTGGGCCAGGGCCTCGCCCAAGGCGACAGCCAGGCCGCCCGCAGCGGGCTTGCGCGGATCGGCGATGCGGTTGGAGACGACGACAAGGCGGCCGGAGGTTTGCATGCCGCGAGCATGCCCCGTCGTGGCACGGGCATCTGTCGGACGCCCGCTCAAATCACGCTGTCCCATGGGGCGGAGAGGCGTACGGCCGCGTTGATGATCCCCACCATCGAGTACGTCTGCGGAAAGTTGCCCCACATCTCGCCGGTTTCCGGGTGCGTGTCTTCCGACAACAGTCCGAGCGGGTTGCGCGCGGCCAGCATGGTTTCAAAAATGGTGCGCGCTTCCTGCTTGCGCCCAATGCGCGCCAGCGCGTCGATGTGCCAGAAGGTGCAGATGTTGAACGCTGTTTCGGGCTTGCCAAAATCGTCCGCAGCCTCGTAGCGGCGCATGTAGGGGCCGTCGCACAGGGACTTTTCCATGGCGTCCACGGTGCTGATGAAGCGCGGGTCGCGGGCGTCGATCAGGCCCACTTCGGCCATCAGCAGCACGCTGGCATCGAGCTCGCTGCCGCCAAAGCTCTCGGCAAACGCGCGCCGTTTCTCGCTCCAGGATTTCTCCAGAATCTCGCGCTGCATGCGCACCGCATGCGCGTGCCAGAAGTCGGCGCGCTCAGGCAAGCCAAGCGCCACAGCAATCTTTGCCAGCCTGTCGCAAGCCGCCCAGCTCATCAGTGCGGAAGACGTGTGCACCCGGGCGCGCGTGCGCAGCTCCCACATGCCGGCGTCGGGCTGGCCATAGACGCGCACCGCCTGCTCGCCGACGAGTTCGAGCCGGGTGAACTCGGCCAGCCCCGCGCGGTAGAGCAGCCGGTGGTCGTGGAAGGCCTGCGCCGCGCCCAGGATGATGTTGCCGTACACATCGTGCTGGAAGTGTTCGGCTGCCTGGTTGCCCACGCGCACCGGGCCCATGCCTCGGTAGCCCGAGAGCGTGGGTACCGTGGTTTCGGGCAACTCGCGCTCCAGGCCTATGCCGTAAAGCGGCTGGATGTGGCCGCTGCTGGCGTCCGTTACCACGTTGCCCAACCAGCGCAGGTAGTCTTCCATGGTGCTCACTTCGGACAGGCTGTTGAGCGCACGCACCACGAAGAACGCGTCGCGCAGCCAGCAGAAGCGGTAGTCCCAGTTGCGTCCACTGTGCGCCGACTCGGGAATGCTGGTGGTCATGGCGGCGACGATGGCGCCGGTGTCCTCGTACAGCGAGAGTTTCAGCGTGATGGCGGCGCGAATCACCGCGTCCTGCCATTCGAGAGGCACCGCCAGGCGCTGGCTCCACACGCGCCAGTAGGCCATGGTTTCCTGCTCGAACATGCGCGCGGTGTCGGCGATTCCCTGGTCCAGCGTTTCATCCGCCCCGAGGATGAAGTTCTGCTCACGCGTAAGCACGTAGGGCTGGCCGGAGAGCACATGCGACACCGGCGCATCGGTCGAGACGCGCAGCGTCATGTGCTCGCCGACGTAGCGAATGTGGTTGCTGCCGCGCGTCTGGCGTGGTGTGCTCTGGCCCCAGTCGAAGCGGGGCTTGAGGACGACGCGGATGCGCGGCGAGCCCTGAATCGGCCGCACCCGGCGCACCAGCGTCATGGGCCGGCAATAGCGCGAACGGCTGAAGAAACGCGGGGCGAAGTCGGTGATCTCGACGCTGTGCCCCGCCTTGTCGAGCAGGCGCGTGCGCAGGATGGCGGTATTGGGTTCGTACCACTGCTCTGTTGAGGCAAGGTCTTCCATTTCAATGGCGAAGTGGCTGCCGTTCTCTCCGGGCTCCAGCAAGGCGTTGAACACCGGGTCGCCATCAAAGCGCGGCAGACAGCACCAGACCATGCGGGCCTGGGCGTCGATGAGTGCGCTGATGGCGCAGTTTCCAATCATGCCCAGGCCCAGCGAACCTGGAAGCGAAGGCGAAAACTTGGGTTGTTGGGTGTCGTTCATCGGGAGTGCTCCAGAGTCGTGCGCGATGTCGACAACCAGCCCCGCAGGGCGGCGGGCGTCATGCAGCGAAATTGCGCCTGGCTCGGGCCTTCGCCTACCTTGATGGCCAAGCCGCCGAGCGCCATGGCGGTAGCAAAGCCGGCTTCGTCGGTGACGTCGTCGCCGGCAAAAACCGGAATGCGGCCAGAAAAAGGCGACTCGCGCATGAAGGCGGCAATGGCTTGGCCTTTGTGGATACCGGCAGGTTTCACTTCAACCACACATTTGCCGCTCAAGAGCTCCAGGCCACGAAGTCCCGCCATCGCCTGGAGCAGTGTCTCTCGACACAACGATTCCAAATGCTGCGCCTGTCGAAAGTGCAGCGCCACGCTGGCCCGTTTGACTTCGACCAGAAGGGCGGGGTGCTCTGCGGCCAGCCGCCGTGCAGCCTGCAGCACGGGTTGCAGCGCAGGCACTTCTATGGCGGGTTGGCGACCATCGTCAAAACGATACTGTGCCCCGTGCTCGCTCGCCAGAGGCAGCGTTAGCGGGGCCAGAAAGCCGTCGATATCCCCCTCGGTGCGCCCGGTGACAATCGCTAGCGCGCCACCCAGAAGCCGGTGCAATGCGGCCAGCGTGGGAGCGAGCCCTGCAGGCACCCGAACGGCATCTGGCTTTGCTGCAATGTCAGTCAGCGTGCCGTCAAAATCGAGAAAAAGGGCATGGGTATGGGTCAGGGTGGGCATCAAAGGCATGAAACATCACCTTAGCAGACGCTGCATCGCCGCGTGTGTAAGGCGAGGACTTGAATCGCACGCCATTGGCCATCATCTGGACTGAATTGAGTTCTTTGGATGCCCGCCATGACCGAACCGCTGCACATCGTCTGCCCCCACTGCCACACCACCAACCGCGTGGCTGCAGACCAAATCGCCAGCAGCCCAGACTGCGGCAAATGCCACCAGCCGCTGTTCACCGCCAGCCCGCTGGCGCTGGATGCGGCGAGTTTTGAGCGCCACATCGGGCGCAGCCAGATTCCGGTGCTGGTGGATTTCTGGGCGCCCTGGTGCGGGCCGTGCCGCCAGATGGCGCCGGCCTATGCCCAGGCTGCGAAAGAATTGGAACCCCAGGTGCGCCTGGCCAAACTCGATACCGAGGCGCACCCGCAGCCGGCGGCGCGCTTCAACATCCGCAGCATTCCCACCATGATCCTGTTCAAGGGCGGGCAGGAGGCGGCGCGCATTTCTGGCGCACTGCCCGCGAGCGAGATCGTGCGTTGGGCGCGTTCGGTTCTGTGAAACTGCAGGCTTGGCAAGTGCCCATGCGTCAGCGCAAATTGCCCGTGTGCCCCAGTGAATAGCGCCCCGGCAGCGGCCAGACGGTCAATCCGTGCGGCTCGGCGCCCACGCGCACTTTGGTCACGGCGCCGGTCTCTGTATCGAACCGGTACACCACATCGTCAAACCGACCCGACAGCCACAGCCACTTGCCGTCCGCGCTGACGTTGCCCATGTCGGGGCTGCCGCCCCCGGGAACGGGCCATTGCGCCACGACGGTCTGGGTGGCGAAATCGATCACGCTCACCTTGCCCGGGCCTTTTTTGCTGCCGTGGACCTTGTGCGTTCCGCGGTTCGCCACATAGAGGCGCTTGCCATCGCGGCTCGGGTACAGCCCGTGCGCGCCCAGCCCCGTGGGAATGAAACCGACTTCCACGAACGCATCGCCGTCCAACACGTGCACGCCGTCGGCGTCCATATCGGCCACAAAGAAGCGCTTGCCGTCGGGCGAAATGCGGATGTCTTGCGGCATGCCCTTGGTGGACGTGCAAATTTCAGTTTCCAGGGGATTGAGGGCGGCCTTCGACTCTGCAAAGCGCACAGCTGGCATCTTGAGCTTCAGGTAACCCAGCACCTTCCGGTTGGCGAGGTCGATCTTGGCCACCGTGCCGTCGAACTCACAGGTAAAGAGCGCGAATCGCCCGTCAATCGTGAAGTCGCCGTGGTTGATGCCCCCACATTGTGGCGTGCTGATCGAGTACTGCATGGCCAGCGTTTTCGGGTCGCGAAAGTCCAGCCTGCGCCGTGCTTCGGCGACGACGATGAGCGAGGCGCCATCGGGTGTGAAATACACGTTGTACGGGTCGTCCACCGGCACCGACTTGCCCGCCTGAGCGGTGCGCGGGTCGATGGGTGTCAGGCTCCCCTCGTTGCTGCGCTCGGCGTTGTTGGCCACCCACAGGGTAGACAGATCCCACGACGGCACCACGTGCTGCGGGCCTTTTTCGACGCGCAAAGTGTCCACCACTTTCATGCTGTGGGGGTCGATCACCGACACAGACTTTGAGCGCAGGTTGGGCACGTACACCCGCTCCAAGTGGTCGCGCGCGGCGGGACTCATATGGCCCGGCGTGGTTTCGCTGTAGAGGTTTTTCGCGTCTGGCACCGGTGGCATGCCAGGCACTGTCTGGATCGGGGCCATCGGTGGAGCCGTCGCAGCGGTGCCTTGCGCCTGGACGGGTGTACTGGCCTCTGGGCGGTTGCCTGCGCTGGTGCCCAACACGCTGAACGCGGTCACGAGGAGGAACAATGCTTTTGCTGGAGCGAATTTCATTATTTGAGAGGGTGTGGCGAAGGTTTGGAGCCGGCTTGCTCCTGCATTAGGACATGCAGAGCTGTCACGCTGCTGTCCACAATCTGTTTCACGCCGATGCGCCCCAATTCGGCGCTCGCACGGCGCGGATCGCCGTACACGCCGCCGCGCTTGCCGGCCTGCGCCGCTTGGTTCAGTGCATCCGCGCGTACCAGCGCCGGGTCCACTGCCAGCGACAGCGAGGTATCGGCCAGGCCGGCATGGGTTCCGATTTCATCGCGGGTGAGGCCTTTTTTCAGCAGTTCGGCCTCGTAGAGCGATTGCGTTGCCTGGTAGTACTCGGGCAGCGCATGCACGCGGCAGCTCGCATCGCTGGCCCATTCCCGGTTGAGGCGTTGGGCCACGCGCGCTTCGAGCTGCTGGTAGCCGCCGTGGTCGCCCAGGAACACCACATGGCGAAAGCCGTGCTGTTTGAACGAGCGCGCAGCGCCCTCCAGCACCGCTTCAAAGGTGGCATCGGGAATCGAAATCGTGCCCGCAAAGCGCATGTGCGCCTGTGGTGGGGCAATGGCGCCCTCGGGCACATAGGCCAGCACGGGCGCCACCACCGTGCCCCCCGCGCGCTGCGCGATCTGCCCGGCCAGGAAGCGCACGCGCGCATTGTGTTTGCCCAGCACCATGTGCGGCCCACTCTGCTCGGTGCCGCCGATGGGCACCAACACGGTGGTGCTGCCAGCGGCGATGCGGTCCCGTAGCTCGGTCCAGGTCATGTCTTCGAGATAGACGCTGGCCGATAGCGGGTCAGACGCCCACGCAGCCCCAATGCCCAGGCCGCTATGGGTCAGCACCATGAAGCAGACGGCGCGCAGGCACCCAGGCAGCGGCCTGGCAAGGTGAAAGCGGCTGACCGAAACCTCGCCAGACGGCGTGTGCGCTGACCCGCTGCCGCCAGCGCGGGCGGCCCGTGGGGCGCAGAAAGGCAGGCAAAACCGCAGAAGTTGAACGAGAAGGCGCATAAGCGCTTGATGGTACAAGCCCGCAGGCCGAAGTCAGGCGCTCGCGTCTCCGGCCACAGTGGCGGGTGCACTGCTGCGGCGCGGCGCGCGCGCCTTTATGCCGGCGACCGGCAGCAAGCTTGTGAGCTGCTGGTAGCGTTCAAACAAAAACGCCACGCGTTCGGCGTCCGAGGCGTAGCTTTTCTTGCCGCCGCACAACTGATAAGCCTTGTCCACCGCCGCATCCAGCTTGTGGTGCGCTTTAAGCAGCGCGGGCGGCATGGTGAGTGGGTCGTACAGGTCGGCCAGCGACGAGCCGGGGAATTGGGCGCGGGCGTCGAGCACGGCCTGTGCTTCTATTTCGATAGCTGCTTGCGATTTATGTATAAGCGCTGTAGCCTGATTTGGCTCTAAATTTCTGGGGAGATCGGGCCAGGGGAAATTGTTGTAGACGATGCTGGCCGAATAGCGGCAATCACTCTTTAGCCGCCCGCCAACGGAACGAATCCATGCGTTGTGCATGGCGCTGGCGAGAACTCCGAATTCGAAAACACCTCCACCTTCCATATACAACGCAGAGTTCGTAACCACAACGTCCTGAACGAATCCGAGGGGGAAGCCATATCGGCGCTCAGAGCTCGTTTTAGGGATAAGGAGGTATTTGGTCGGGATTTTTGTTTCGCGGAAAAGCCAAGGCGTTTGCGCGAATTTTTGCGATGACTTGCTTGACGCACGGAACAGGCGCACCTTGTCGACCAAACTCATCACGTGGGGCATTGATCGCAAGTCTTTTGGTGTCGCATCAGATAGCCAGAGGCAGTGATTCGCCGTGCCGTTGATGAAATCGTTGCCCGTTAGCCAAGGTTTTAACCAGCGCTCTGCGGCAGGTTCTTTGGAAACAAATGTTTTGTGCTCTTCTTCACTGAACGCCAGAATTCCGTCGTCCAGTGGGGTGATGCCTTCAACCAGACGAGGGACGCTGCATATAGGTTGGGTGCGTCTTTCCAGCAGCACGTCGGCAAAGTCCACAAGGTAAGGGTTGATGTGGTTTGCTTGGAGCGCTGTAGGCGGCCCTTTGATGTCCGAGTACTCGTAGATCACCTTGCCTGGCCGATCTTGCATTCCAAAGCCGACGATGACGCAATGCACTGCGGCCTTACCGCGAGCCTCATTGCTCCAGCTAAATGTGCGATGTGCAAAGTGAATGTGCACGCTCTGTGCCAGCAGCCAACTCCACAATAAACCGACTTGTTCGCCTTGCGTGATGCTGTTGGTCGAAACGAAGGCGCAGCGCGTATGACTGGCTGACTCGTTGATCTGAGCCGCGCCGGCGGCAGGGTGCATGTATTGAACCGCTTTGACGTACCAAGCTGAAACGAAATCCAGCACGCCGAAGCCCTTGATATGACCCATTACGGCTTTGAAGTCGGCCTTCTGCTCTGCAGACTGCTCCTTTTTGCCTAGAAACGGCGGATTCCCCAACACATAACTGCACCGCTCGGCGGGCAGCACATCGTTCCAATCCACCCGCAGTGCATTGCCATGCACGATGTGCGGGCTTGTTTTGAGCGGAATCCGCGCGAAGTACAGGCCAAACTCTTCGCTCACCCGCAGGTTCATCTGGTGGTCTACCAGCCACAGGGCCACCTGCGCAATCTGCGCCGGGAATTCTTCAATCTCAATGCCGTAGAACTGGTCCACGTCCACGCCGATCAGGCTGTGCACGTCCACGCTTTGCTGGCCGGCCAGGCCACTGAGTTGGTGGCTGGCGCGCAGCACTTGCAGTTCTAGCAGGCGCAGCTCGCGGTAGCTGATGACCAAAAAATTTCCGCAGCCGCAGGCCGGGTCAAAAAACGTGAGCTGGCGCAGTTTTTTGTGGAACTCAAACAGTCGGTTGCGGTTGTTTTTGACCTTGTCGAACTCCGCGTGCAGGTCGTCGAGAAACAGCGGGCCGATGAGTTTGAGGATGTTTTCCTCGCTGGTGTAGTGCGCGCCCAGGTTGCGCCGCGCCTTGGCGTCCATGATGCTTTGGAACAGGCTACCGAAGATGGCGGGGCTGATGGCCGACCAGTCGAGCGCGCAGGCGTCGAGCAGGGCGTCCCGCATGGCGGCGGTGAAGTCGGCCATGGGCAGGCTCTCTTCAAACAGCTTGCCGTTGATGTAGGGGAAGCTGGCCAGTTGCGCATCGAGCGCCGGGCTGCGTTTGGCCTCCGGCGTATTGAGCACCTGAAACGCCTGCGCCAGGCGCGGCCCCAGGTCCGAGCCGTCGGGCGCGGTGCGCTCTTCAATAAAGGCGCGAAAAGCCTGCGCTGGCTGGAAGATGCCGGTGTCGTCGGCAAAAAGGCAAAACAGCAGGCGCACCAGCAGCACTTCAAGCGGGTGGCCCTCGTACTGGCTGGCCTTGAGGGCGTCGTGCAGCCGGCCCATGCGCTCCGCGGCTTTGATGTTGACGGGGTCTTGCGCCTTGATCTCCTGCACCTTGTAGCCGGCAATGAAGCCAAACAGCCGGATGTGCTTGTGCAGGTCTTGCAGCGCGAATTCAATGGTTTCGCCTTCTTTGCCGCCCGTGGCCAGGCGGTGCACGCGAAAACGGGCGAAGTCGCAAACGATGATGATTTGCGGCAGGTCGCGCTCGGGCAGGCCGGGAAAGTAGTCCAGCGCTTGCTGAAAGGCACGGTCCAGGTCTTTGCCGCGCGACTTGTGTTCGACGATCAGCATGCCGGGCCAGAACAGGTCTACAAAGCCCTGCGCTGCGCCGAGCTTCTTGACGTTCAGCTCGAAGGTGGCCACACGCTTGTCGGTGATGCCGAAAATTTCGAAAAAATCAATCCAAAAGGGCTTGGCCTGTGAGTTTTCGTTGGAAGCGTCGTCCCAGGTGCGGCTGAAGGTCAGCGCACGCGACTTGATTTCGTTCCAGGACAGTGGCATGGCAAGCGGGGGGTTTAAAAATGATAGCGATAAACGTAGTCATGATAAGCGCGAAAGGCTTCTTTAACCAAGTTTTCACATCACTCAGAGGCGCTGCGGCGGACTGCCTGCGCCGCTTGTGCCCCCACCTCAGGGCCGGGTCTCTCGACGGCTCTAGCGCTTGAACAGCACGCGGTCCAGCGACAGCGCGCCGCCGCCGCGCCCCACCAGGTACAGCAGCAGAGCCGCCCATGAGAGATGGGTCGGCCAGGCGTCCGGGTAGACGAAGACCTGGATCACCAGCGTCATGCCCAGCAGCGCCAGCGCCGAGAGGCGGGTGAACAAGCCCAGTACCAGCAGGATCGAAAACAGGTGTTCGGAGACGGTTGCCATCTGCGCGGCCCATTCGGGCGGAATGACGGGCAGGTGGTATTCCTCACGGAACAGCAGATAGGTGCTGTCCTTGATGTGGAACCAGCCGTCCACCTTGGTCCGTGCCGACATCCAGAAGATGCTGGCGATGCCCAGGCGATTGACCAGCGCCAGCAGGCTGTGCGGCGTGGCGCGCTCGGCGAGTTGGCGCAGGCGCATGAGTGGGCCTTCGGTGTGCGTGGGGCGGTGGGGCAGGGCGGCGGTGTTCATACGAGGTCCTCGGCGCCAGCAGGCGCGCACAGGGCGCCGCTGGAAAGCAGCAGCGCCATCAGTTGGGCAAGGCTTTCGCCAGCGCCTTCAGGCGTTGCCGCCAGCGCTGACTCGGCGGCTTCGGCGATCGGTCGGCCGGTGGCGCAAGCGTCCAGAAAGGCCATGCCGGCGCGCGGCAGAGCGCACCACTGCACGGCGCCGTGAGGGCGCGTCAGCAAGGCGCCTTCGGCCTGCCAGGGCAGCGCCGCATCGACCGCCAAGCCTTCGCGGTGCCGCTGCCAAATGGAATACGCGGGGTGTGCGTTGCACCACAGCCAGCG
>JBATPF010000059.1:0-10090 GCA_049291355.1 Giesbergeria sp. | reverse complement strand
AGGCGGGGCGTGGCATCGGTGACCATGCGCTTGAAACCGAAGCCCACCTGCTTGCGTCCGCCCAGGTACGCACCCGTCAGCGTGTCGGCCTTGCGCAAATCAGCGGTGGTGCCATCGAACACGATCTGCCCGCCCAGACGGCCGGGGCCGGGGCCCATGTCGATCATGCGGTCGGCCGCGAGCATCACGGCCGGGTCGTGCTCCACCACCACCAGCGTGTTGCCGGCATCGCGCAGGCGCAGCATGGCCTCGGTGATGCGGTGCATGTCGCGCGGGTGCAGGCCGATGCTGGGCTCGTCGAGCACGAACAGCGTGTTGACCAGCGACGTGCCCAGCGCCGTCGTCAGGTTGATGCGCTGCACCTCGCCGCCACTGAGCGTGCGGCTTTGCCGGTCGAGCGTGAGGTAGCCGATGCCGACTTCATCCAGGTATTTGAGGCGCGTGCCGATTTCTTCGTGCAGGAGCTTGAGCGCCTGGGCGTCGCCGCTTTCACGGGCGGCGCTGGCGGACAGTGCAGGCGGCGCCTCCAGCGCCTCAATATTTGAGTCAAATTGGCCTCCAGCGCATATTCCACCTGCGTTAACAGCTATCAACTTCGTAGTATTTTTCGACAGCCGCTCAAAGAAGCTGCGCACCCGGCTCAGCGGCAGCAGCATCAAATCGTGCAGGCACAGCCCTGGCAGCGCTTCCAACTGCGCACGCCTCCAGGTCACGCCTTGCGGCATAAAGCGCTCGGACCTGGAGCCCCCACGCTCGGCACTATCATGTCCTTGCTGCCCCCCAAGGGGGCTGTCGCCGCTTGGGGCGGCCCGGCACGGCGACGGCGGCAGCACCGCATCGGCATCGGCCTTGCTGCCGATGCGCCAGAGCAGGCTCTCGGTCTTCAGCCGCGCTCCGGCGCAGGTCGGGCACTGCGTGTAGCTGCGGTACTTGGACAGCAGCACACGGATGTGCATCTTGTAGGCCTTGCTCTCCAGGTATTCAAAGAAGCGCGCAATGCCGTACCACTGCTGGTTCCACTTGCCGTTCCAGTTGGGCGAACCACCAATCACCCACTGCTGCTGCTCGGGCGTGAGGCGGTTCCAGGCGGTGTCGCGCGGAATGCCGGCGGCCTCGGCGTGGCGCATGAGGTCGTCCTGCGCTTCTTTCCAGGCGGGGGTCTGCAGGGTCTTGATGGCGCCGGCGCGCAGGGTTTTCTTGGGGTCGGGAATCACCAGGCCGTAGTCCACGCCAATCACCCGGCCAAAGCCGCGGCAGGTCTGACAGGCGCCGGCTGGTGAGTTGAACGAAAACATCGACGGCAGCGGTTCGCTGTAGCGCAGGTTGCTGTCCGGGCAATGCAGCCCGGTAGAGAACTGCCAGACCTCGGCCTCGGCGTTCTCCACCAGCCGGTAGACCGCCATGCGGCCGCTGCGCTTGAGAGCCACTTCGATGGCTTCGATGGCGCGGGCCTTCTCTACGCCAGAAATGCGAAAACGGTCCGCCACCACGTCCAGCAGCTTCACGCCCGCGACTTCTCGCTCGGCCTGAATCTTGGTAAAGCCGCTGGCCGACAGCCACTCAGTGACCTGCTCGGCGCTGGTGTTGGCCGGCAGTTCCACCGGAAACGTAATTACCAGCCGATCGTCAGTGGGCCCAAAGCGCTCCAGCAGTTCCGCGTAAATCGTCTCGGGCGAATCGTGGCGCACCGGCTGCGCCGTCTCGCGGTCAAACAACTGACCGGCACGGGCAAACAACAGTTTGAGGTGGTCGTTCAGCTCGGTCATCGTCCCCACGGTCGAGCGCGAGCTGCGCACCGGGTTCGTCTGGTCGATGGCAATGGCCGGCGGCACGCCTTCCACCTTGTCCACCGCCGGCTTGTCCATGCGGTCGAGAAACTGGCGCGCGTAGGCGCTGAAGGTTTCGACATACCGCCGCTGGCCTTCGGCGTAGAGCGTGTCGAACACCAGGCTCGATTTGCCCGAGCCGCTGGGGCCGGTCACCACGGTGAGCTCGCCCGTGCGAAACGCCACGTCGAGATTTTTCAGATTGTGCTGGCGGGCACCGTGGATGCGGATGGTTCCTTCAGACATGGCTTCCTTCAGGTAGGGGCCAACATCATAGGAGTGGAGCGACTCGCGCGCTCTGTCGGAAATAACGCCACTTCCATGCAGGTGGTCACGCGCTGCTTCCTGACCTAAACTGAGAAAGAAATTGCAAAGGCATTGCAAAGGAGCACCTATGAAATTCTGGAAATTCTTCGTTGCGGCCGGTGGGCTGCTGGCGGGGCTCCATGGCGCACTGCATGCGCAATTGCTGATCGGTCAAACGGTGGGCGTCACCGGCTCGGCCGCGGCCACGGTCAAGGAATCGATGGGCGGGGCGCAGCTCTACTTCGACGCCGTGAATGCGCGCGGCGGCGTCAATGGCCAGAAGATCGAATTGCTGACCCTGGACGACAAATTCGATCCCCAACTCACACTTTCCAACGCACGCACGCTGATCGTCGACAAAGGCGTTCTGGCGCTGTTCATGACGCGGGGGACGCCACACACCGTGGGCATCATTCCACTGCTGGACGAATTCGGCGTGCCACTCGTGGGCCCGTCCACCGGCGCCATGGTGCTGCACGAGCCCGTGAAGAGAAACATCTTCAATGTCCGTGCGCCCTACCAACGCGAAGTGAAAAAAGCCATTACCCATCTGGCCACGTTGGGAGTACAGCGCATTGGGGTGGTCCACGTGGACGACACCTTTGGCGCCGACGCCCTGGTCGGTGCACTCGCGGGCTTCAAGGACAACAAACTCGACGCCTTGTTCGTTGAAAAATTTGACCGCGCCAAACCCGATTTCAGCGCCCTGGCGCCGAGTGTCGCCAAGCAGAACCCGCAGGCCGTGCTGATTTTCGGCACCGGCTCGGCCGTAGTGGACGGCATCAAGGCCCTGCGCGCCGCCGGCGTCACCGGGCAGATCGTCACACTGTCGAACAACGCCTCCGGCGGCTTCGTCAAGGCCCTGGGGAGCGCGTCGCGCGGCGTGGTGGTTACGCAGGTCTTTCCGTCGGAGCGCGCCGTCACCTTTCCGCTGGTGCGCGAGGCGACCGCCTTGGCACAGCAAGCCAAGGTGGAACTGACACCTGCCATGGTCGAGGGCTATACCAACGCCAAAGTGCTGGTAGAGGGCCTGCGCCGCGCCGGGCCCAACCCCACGCGCGCCAGCCTGCACAACGCGCTGGAAAATTTCAAAAAGTTTGACCTGGGCGGTCTCACGCTCAGCTACACCGCCGAAGACCACTCCGGCCTGGATTTTTCCGATCTGTCGATCATCGGACCCGACGGCTACTTCCGGCGCTGAGCGCCATCGCCATCTTTACAAAATAAGTTTTTCGGACGGTTTTTTTACCTGTCTGACGCCGCGCTGATGCGAACCTTACAGGAGCTTGCACGGCGCTGATGCGACGCTGACGATTCGCGGGCAAACCCTAGGTTTCGGCGCCACCATGCGAAACGCACACCGTTCCGAAGGCACTGTTTTGGTGCGTCGCAGCAATGCGACTGGTAGTGGGCTTCTGCGCGTAAGAACTTGGTCAGGCCTTCTGTTGACAATCCGCCGCCCTCCCGCTCTTTCGGGTGTGCGGCGCAGCAACAGCAGGAAAACACATGACCGATCCCGTCGCAGACAAGATCCAGCGCAATCCCAAGTACGCGCTACTCAAGCACAAACGCAACCGGCTGGGCGTCACGCTCACCATATTGATGTTGGTCGTTTACTACGGCTACATCGCGCTGATCGCGTTTGACAAATCCTTTCTCGCGCAGCCCATCGGCGAGGGGGTCACCTCACTCGGCATTCCGATCGGGCTGGCGGTGATCATCTTCACCATTGTCATCACCGGCATCTATGTGCGACGCGCCAACGGCGAGTTCGACACGTTGACCAAGGAAATCCTGAAGGACGCCACGAAATGAACGCCCGTACCATGTCACGTGCGGCGCTGCTGGCGCTGCTTGCCGTCTTTGCCGCAGGCGCTGCGCAAGCCGCTGGCGCCGATCTTGGCCAGGCGGCCAAGCAGGCCACAAACTGGACGGCCATCAGCATGTTCGGCGGTTTCGTGTTGCTCACCCTTTGGATCACCAAGTGGGCCGCCTCCAAGACCAAGTCGGCGTCCGACTTCTATACCGCTGGTGGCGGCATCACGGGCTTCCAGAACGGCCTGGCGATTGCCGGCGACTACATGTCGGCCGCCTCCTTCCTGGGCATTTCCGCCGCTGTGATGGCTTCGGGCTACGACGGCTTGATCTACTCGATCGGCTTCCTGGTGGGCTGGCCCATCATCACCTTCCTGATGGCCGAGCGCTTGCGCAACCTGGGCAAGTTCACCTTTGCCGACGTGGCCGGCTACCGCTTCCAGCAAGGCCCCATCCGCGCCTTCGCAGCGTCGGGCACGCTGATCGTCGTGGCCTTCTACCTGATCGCGCAGATGGTTGGCGCCGGCCAGCTCATCAAGCTGCTGTTTGGCCTGGAGTACTGGATGGCCGTGGTCATCGTCGGCGCGCTGATGATGGTGTATGTGCTGTTTGGCGGCATGACGGCCACCACCTGGGTGCAGATCATCAAGGCCTGTTTGCTGCTGGCTGGCGTGACCTTCATGGCCTACATGGTGCTGGCGCAGTTTGGCTTCAGCCCCGAAGCGCTGTTTGCCAAGGGCGTGCAAGTGCGTGCCGCCATCGCCGCCAATACGGGAAAAACGCCTGAAGAGGCTGCGAAGGCAGGCCTGGCCATCATGGGCCCGGGCGGCTTCATTAAGGACCCGATTTCGGCGATCTCGTTTGGTATGGCGCTGATGTTTGGTACCGCCGGTCTGCCGCACATCCTGATGCGCTTCTTCACCGTGCCCGATGCCAAAGAAGCACGCAAGTCGGTGCTGTGGGCGACCACCTGGATCGGCTACTTCTACGTGCTGATTTTCATCATCGGCTTTGGCGCCATCACCCTGGTGCTGACCAACCCGGAAATGGCCGATGTGGTCAAGGGCGTGATCCACGGCGGCGCGGGCACGGCCAACATGGCGGCCGTTCTGGTGGCCAAGTCGGTGGGCGGTAACGTCTTCTACGGCTTCATCTCTGCCGTGGCGTTTGCCACCATCCTGGCGGTGGTGGCGGGCCTGACGCTTTCGGGCGCCTCGGCCGTGTCGCACGACCTGTATGCCACGCTGGTGAAGAAGGGCAAGGCCGACAGCGCCTCCGAGCTGCGTGTTTCGCGCATCACCACCGTGTGCCTGGGTGTCGTGGCAGTGATTCTGGGTATCGCCTTTGAGAAGCAGAACATCGCCTTCATGGTCTCGCTGGCCTTTGCCGTTGCGGCTTCCGCCAACTTCCCGGTGCTGTTCCTCTCGGTGCTGTGGAAAGACTGCACCACGCGCGGCGCGGTGATTGGCGGCTTCCTCGGGTTGATCTCGTCGGTGGGCCTGACCATCGTGTCGCCCTCGGTGTGGGAAGCCACGCTGGGCCACCCGGCCGGCTCCGCCTGGTTCCCCTATACGTCACCTGCGCTGTTCTCGATGACCATTGGTTTCGTCGGCATCTGGCTGTTCTCGATCACCGACAAGAGCGCCAACGCCGCCCGCGAGCGCGCCGCCTTCCCGGCGCAGCAAGTGCGTTCGGAAACCGGCCTGGGTGCTTCGGGAGCCTCTGGACACTGAACACAAGAATGGGCGCAAGCCTATGGGCGCGGCCCTAGAAACCCGCGCCACTTTTACCGGGCCTTGTGCCCGGTTTTTTTATGTCTGGATCAACCGGGCAAGCCGCTCGCCACCTGGGCCGAAGCCTCCCACCCCGCGCCAAACCAGGCATCGCCTTCCATCCAGGCGCGCAGCATGGGCAGGGCATCAAACCCCCAGAAGAGCTTGTCGTCCACGCCAAAGGCCGGAACACCAAACACGCCCCGAGCCGCCGCCGCATCGGTGTTGGCGCGCAGCAGCGCTTTCACGGCGGCGCCTTGCGGCTCCATGTCGCTCTTGAGCTGTGGCCCCAGCGCCTGCGCCAACGCATCGAGCCGCGCGGGGTCGAGTGCGTCGTGGCCACCCACCCAGACGTGGCGCAGCACCGTGCCCGCCACAAAGCGGTTGATGCGGCCATCGACCGAACAGGCCAGCGCCTGGCGCAACAAAGGCAAAGGGTTGAACGGGTGGCGCGCCGGCATCTGCAAGGGGATGCCCAGCGAGTGGCCGAGCCAACTCACATGCCGGTAGGTCCAGTCGCGCTTCGGGGGAATACCAGCCGGCCCTGGGTTGCCTTGCTGTTGCAGCAGCGCGCCGAGCAGCACCGGCCGGTATTCGACGCTGTAGCTCAGGCCATCGAGCGCTTCCGGCAGGCGTTCGAAAGCCAGCCAGGCGTAGGGAGAGATGAAGTCGAGGTAGAAGGTGATGCGCTTCATGACTGCTCCGTACTTTGCAGGCGGGCTGGCACGGGGGCGCCGGCCCGCGCAAGCAGCCGCATCCAGATGGTGCGGCGGGTGGCGTCGTCGGCCAGGGACCAGCCGCGAATTTCGGTGATGCTGCGAAAGCACCCCTCGCACAGGCTGCCGTCGGCCGACATGCGGCACACCGACACGCAGGGCGACGGCACGACTTCATCAGAATTATGGTCAAAATAGCCTGCAGCGCTTAATGTGCTTGCGCGAGCAGCTATGGTCTGGATAGCATTCATGCGCGCTCCTGGGCCTCGGTGACATCGGCCAATGGGGCGCCCGTCAGACGCTCAAGATCCTGCGGCGACAGCTGAAACACGGCATGCGGATGGCCCGCTGCTGCCCACAGGGTGTCAAAACGCAGCAGCTCGCGGTCAATCAGCGTCACGCCCGGCACCGCGTGGGCAATGGGCGCCACGCCGCCAATCGAAAAACCGGTGTGCGCCTTGACAAAGGCGGCATCGGCCCGGCCCAGCGCCCCCACCAGCGCTTCAACCTTGGCGGCGTCCACGCGCCGGTCCCCCGAGGTGATGACCAGCACCACCGCATCGTCCGACACACGCCGAAAAATGATGCTCTTGGCCACCTGGCCCACCGCAATGCCCAGCCCATCCGCCGCTTGCTGCGCGGTGCGGCAGGCGTCGTCCAGCATACGCGGCGCATGCTGGTGGCCGGCCTCTTGCAAGGCGCTGGCCACGCGCTGCACGCCACCCGGCAGCGGCTTCAGTTCAGCTCCACACATGCGATTCACCCGGCCCGCTTGTTGAGCAGCGCCGTCGCGGCGCGCGAGTTGGGCTTGCGGCCCAGAAAATCGCTGATGTACACGCCCGCGTCGATCAGCTTGTCCAGATCGATACCCGTCTCAATGCCCATGCCCTGCAGCAGGTAGACCACGTCTTCGGTGGCTACATTGCCCGTCGCGCCCTTGGCGTAAGGGCAGCCGCCCAGGCCCGCCACGGAAGACTGGAAATTCCACACCCCCAGCTCCAGCGCCGCCAGCGTGTTGGACAGCGCCTGACCGTAGGTGTCGTGAAAGTGTCCCGAGACCTCGTCGATAGCGTAGTGCGCGAGCGTCGCCTCAATGGCGCGCTGCACCTTGCGCGGCGTGCCCACGCCAATGGTGTCGGCCACGTCCACACGCTGTACGCCGATGCCCTTGAGCAGCCCGGCCAGATACGCCACGCGCTCGGGGGCAATCTCGCCTTCGTACGGGCAGCCCACGGTGCAGCTCATGGCACCGCGCACGGCAATGCCGGCGGCAAGCGCGGCCTCGACCACGGGCGCAAAGCGCTCGATGCTCTCGGCGATGCTGCAGTTGATGTTCTTCTGGCTGAAGGCTTCGCTGGCCGAGCCGAAGACGACGATTTCGTCGGGCCTGTCCAGCAGCGCTGCTTCAAACCCCTTGAGGTTGGGCGTAAGCACCGAGTAGCGCACGCCGCTCTGGCGTTGCACGCCCCGCATCACCGCGTGGTTGTCGGCCATTTGCGGCACCCATTTGGGCGAGACGTAGCTGGTGACTTCAATCTCTTGCAGGCCCGCCGCCTGCAAGCGGTGCACCAGCTCGATCTTGACGTCGGCAGGTACGGGCGATTTCTCGTTCTGCAAGCCGTCGCGCGGCCCGACATCGATGAGTTGGACGCGGGTGGGGATGTTCATCACAAAACTCTCAACATAAAAGGTCGGGCGGCTTAATACCCCCGCAAAGGATCCACGATACCGGCAATCGCCTCGCCCCGTTCCAGCGCGACGATCTTGCCCACAATCTGGCTGATGCTCTCGTCCCGCAGCGTACGTGCCGAGGTGTGTGGCGTCAGCGTGATCCGCGGGTGGTTCCAGAACGGGTGGTCAGCAGGCAGCGGTTCGGTGCGGAACACATCCAGCGTGGCGCCAGCCAAATGGTCGCTGTCCAGCAGCGAGATCAGATCGTCGTCCACCAGATGCGCGCCACGCGCCACGTTGATGACATAGCCGCCTGGCTGCAGACGCGACAGGCTTGCGCGGTTGAGGATGTTTTCCGTCTCGGGCGTAAGCGGCAGCAGGTTCACCAGCACACGGCTGGCGGCCAGGAAATCATTCATGCCGGCTGCGCCAATGAAAGTGCGCACGCCGCCGATGGACTTGGGCGTGCGGCTCCAGCCATTGATGGGGAAATCAAACTGCGCCAGCGCCCGGGCCACGCGCTCGCCCAGCACGCCCAGGCCCAACACCCCGACAGGAAAATCCTGGCGCAGTTGCGGCTTGCGAAAGGCCCATTGGCCTGCGCGCATCGCTTCCTCATACCGATCAAATTCGCGGAAATGGCGGATGACGGCATGGCAGACGTATTCGGCCATTTGCACGGCCATGCCCGCATCGTCCAGGCGCACCACCAAGGCACTCGGCGGCAAGCGCAGCTTGAGCAGCGCATCAACGCCTGCGCCGATATTGAACAAGGCCTTCACCCCGGTCTGCTCATCAAGAAACTGCTGGGGCGGCGCCCAGACCACGGCGTAGTCGGCAGCGGGAGCGCCAGGCTGCCAGACGCTGAGGGCCGCACCCGGCAGTGCGGCCTGCAGGCCCTGCAGCCAAGGCTCGGCCTTGGTATCGGTGCAGCAAAAACTGATTTTCATAGCTGCCCAGCGTACCGCGGCGCCCTGGCCTTGCCTGTCACGCAGCGGTCAGCTTGAGCAGCTCGGCGCCTTCGGCCACCTGGTCGCCCGGCGCATAGAGCAGCTCGGCCACCACACCGTCGGCGGGGGCGGCAATGGTGTGCTCCATCTTCATGGCTTCCATCACGGCGAGGGCCTGGCCCTTGCTCACTTTGTCGCCGGCCTGCACGGCAAACGACACCACTTTGCCCGGCATGGGGGCCGTCAGGCGCCCGCCTTCGTCCTGGTCCTCACCGGCATGGGCGAGCAGGTCGATGGCGACGATCTGCGTCGCGCCTTGCGGGGTGAAAACGTGGTCCGTCTCGCCCAGGGCGTACACGGTGGCCAGGGTGCGCTGGCCTGCGTACTGCAGGTCCATACCACGCCCGGCGGGCGCGAACGCCAGCAAGCCGGTGACGGCCTCAGCGCCCTCACCCACGGTCAGGCGCAGGGCGCCGTCATGCAGATAAGCCAGGCTGGCCTTGGCCTCTGCGCCGCCAAAATCGAACTCGAAACGACGTTCTACCAAGCCATGCGAGCGCCAGCCGTCGCGGCGGCTGAACGGGTCTGCGCCTTCGCTGGCGCGTTCGCGCAGCAGGGTTTGCGCCACGGCAGCAGCGGCGGCCAGGGGCAGGCCCACGCTCTCCTGCTTGAACAGCACGGTCTCCTCGCGCGGGATCAGGGCGGTGTCCAGGTTGGCCTTGGCAAACGAGTCGGTGCTGGCCACCCTGCGCAAGAACTGCACGTTGGTGGCCAGACCGACGATGTGGGTCTGCGCCAGCGCTTCGTCGAGCCGCGCCAGCGCCTGCGCGCGCGTTTCGCCATGCACGATGAGCTTGGCCACCATGGAGTCATAAAAGGGGCTGATGGCGTCGCCGCGCCGCACACCGGAATCGACCCGTACCGCACCTCTTTCAAAGGTCACGCACTCGGGCAGGCCGTACACATGGAGCGCACCCGTGGCGGGCAGGAAGTTGTTGTCCGGGTTTTCGGCGCAGATGCGCGCTTCAATGGCG
>JBATPF010000058.1:0-5171 GCA_049291355.1 Giesbergeria sp. | reverse complement strand
AGCATGCCGGTCAGCGCCACGTAGTTCAGGTCGTGCCCGGCCGCCTGCGCCAGTGGGCCGCTCTGGCCCCAGCCGGTCATGCGGCCGTAAACGATGCGCGGGTTGGCCTTGGCGCAATCAGCCGGGCCAAGCTTTAGGCGCTCCATCACACCGGGGCGATTGCCTTCGATCAGCGCATCAGCCTGGGCCACCAGGGCCAAGGACTCGGTGCGGGCCACCTCCTGCTTGAGGTCGAGCAGCACCACGGTCTTGCCGCGCCGCAAGGGGTTGTCACCGCTGCCGCCGAGTTGCGCCGCCACAGCGCCCTGCTGCGGGCGCGCAATCACCGTGACCTCGGCGCCCATATCGGCCAGCATGCGCGCGGCCAGCGGGCCGGGGCCAATGCCTTCGAATTCGACGATGCGGATGCCGGCGAGGGGGGAAGACAGCGGCGCGCTCATGTGCCCAGTCTCCGTGCAATCAAGTCTTTCATGATTTCCGTCGTGCCTCCGTAAATACGCTGAATGCGGGCATCAGCATACAGGCGCGCAATCGGGTACTCGGCCATGTAGCCATAGCCGCCGAAGAGCTGAAGGCATTCGTCGGTCACCTTGCCCTGCTGCTCGGTGCACCACCACTTGGCCATGTAGGCGGCTTCGTCGTCCAGCGTGCCATCGAGCAGGCGCTGGATGCAGTCGTTGACGAAGCTGCGCACCACATGGGCCAGCGTGGCGCATTCGGCCAGCTTGAAGCGGGTGTTTTGAAAATCGAAGACGCTCTGTCCAAAGGCTTTGCGGCCCTTGGTGTACTCCACCGTCAATTCGACGGCCCGCTCGATCACCGCCGCAGCGGGCACGGCCAGCAACAGGCGCTCGTAAGGCAGCTGGCTCATCAGCTGGCGAAAGCCTTGGCCTTCCTGCCCGCCGAGGAGCTGCCCTGCATTCAGGCGCACGCCGTCAAAGAACAGCTCGGCGGTGTCTGACGCATGCTGGCCCAGCTTTTCCAGCCGCCTGCCGACACGAAAACCGGGCAGGTTTTCAGTCTCCAGCACCACCAGCGACACGCCGCTGCTGCCAGGCCCGCCGGTGCGCACGGCCACCACCAGCAAGTTGGCCGTAGCGCCGTTGGTGATGAAGGTCTTGGCGCCGTCGATCACGTAGGCATCGCCGTCCTTGGTGGCCTTGGTGCGCAAGGCTTTGAGGTCCGAGCCACAGCCCGGCTCGGTCAGCGCGATGCCCGCCAGCAGCTCGCCGCTGGCCAGGCGCGGTAGCCAGCGCTGCTTTTGTTCCTCGGTGCCGTAGTCCAGGATGTAGTGCGCGGCAATGGTGTGCACGGCCGAGTTGGCGGGCACTTCAGCGCGGGCGAGTTCGTCCTGCACCACCAACTGGTAGGCCAGGTTGGCACCGGCGCCGCCGTATTTCTCGGGCATCTCGGGCAGCAGAAAGCCCAACTCGCCAAACGGCTGCCAGACCTCGCGCGGGATGAACCCCTGTCGGCGCCAGCCGTCCAGGTGCGGCACGAGTTCTTTGGCGATGTAGCGCTGGGCTTGCTCCCGGAACGCCTCGATTTCTTCATCCATCCAGGCATGGCGGTGCAGTTGGGGTAGCAGGCTCATGGCATCAAATTCCCGTCAGGCCGCCGGTGCACATGAGCGTCTGGCCGCTCACGTAGTCCGACTCGGGGATGCACAGCAGGTACACGGCCCCCGCTGCTTCGTCGGGCGTGCCGCCACGTCCCAGCGGAATCATTCGCTCCATGGCCGCCATCAGGTCGGGGTTGACGCCCACCTTGATCTCGCGGCCATCAATGTTCTCGGTGGCGTCGCTGTCCGCGCTCACCGTCAGGCGTGTCTTGATGAAGCCGTAGGCCACGCAGTTCACGGTGACGTTCATGCGGCCCCATTCCTTGGCCAGCGTCTGCGTCATGCCGACAATGCCGGCCTTGGCGGTGGAGTAGTTGGTCTGGCCGGCATTGCCGAACAGGCCTGCCACCGACGAGATGTTGACCACCTTGCGCACCACGCTTTTGCCCGCTTCCTTTTCCTGCTTGGTCAATGCGCGGATGACGGGCTGGGCTGCGCGCAGGATGCGAAACGGCGCCGTCAGGTGCACATCGAGCATGGCGTACCACTGCTCGTCGGTCATCTTCTGCACCACGTTGTCCCAGGTGTAGCCCGCGTTGTTGACGATGATGTCCAGGCCCTTGAATTCGCTCACCGCCGTGCCGATGAAGCGCTCGGCAAAATCGGGCGCTGTCACGCTGCCAATGCAGGCCACGGCCTGCCCCCCGGCGGCGCGGATAGCCGCGACGACTTCTTGCGCGGGGGCTTCGTCGAGGTCATTGACGACGACATGCGCGCCTTCGCTGGCGAGCTTGAGCGCGATGGAGCGGCCGATGCCGCGGCCCGAGCCGGTGATGAGGGCGACCTTGCCTTCGAGTTTCTTTGTCATGGGGTTCCTTGTGTGGGTTCAGGCCAGCGCCACCAGGGCCTCGCCGACGATCTTGGTCTGGCCGAACTGGTTGCTGCTGGACAGCTCGATGCGCACGCATTGCTCACCGTTGTGTTCGAGCTTTTCGGTCACGCGGCCACTGCAGCGCATGGCATTGCCCAGGTGCGTGATGCCCTGAAAGCGCACATCGAATTTGCGCAACTGGCTTTGGGGCGCCCAGTTGGTTACAACCCGGCCCAGCCAGGCCATGCCCAGCATGCCTTGGGCAAACACATCGGGCATGCCGGCGCGGCGTGCGACATCGATGTCGATGTGCATGGGGTTGTGGTCGCCCGACGCCCCGGCAAATAGCGCCAGCGTGGTGCGGTCAACCGGTGGCAGTTGCAGCTCGGGCAGGGTGTCGCCGACCTGGATCTGCGCGAACGTAGGTGTCTTGAATGTCATGGCGTTCTCCTGTCAGTGGCGGACCACGAGCACCGTGCGCATCTCGGCCACGAGTTCGTTCTTCTGATTGGTGGCGCGGGAGGTCTTGACGACAAATTCCAGGGCGCCATTTTTCTTGTCATAGATATCGCCGATTTCGGAGCGCACCGTGATGGTGTCGCCCGCGCAGGCGCTGCGGTGGTAGGTGAAGCTCTGTTCACCGTGCAGCAGTTTGGCGATGGGCACGTCCAGCAAGGTCAAAAGTTCGTCGGTCGCGCCCGAATCGAGTTCCGCACCAAAGAGGAAGGTGGGCGGAGCCGGCAGATCGGCGTAGCCCGCCGATTGCGCGGCCTGCACGTCGGTGTACTCGGGCGCGGTCTCGCCAATGGCCTTGGCAAAAAAGCGCAGGCGGCTGCGATCAAGCGCCATTTCAGAGACCGGCAGGATGTGGCCGATCCATTTCTTGTCAATCATTTCGGGACTCCGGTTTCAAGCTTTTTCGTACAGGGTGACGACGCATGCGCCGCCCAAACCCAGGTTGTGCTGCAGCGCAAGGCGCGCGCCATCCACCTGGCGTTGCTCGGCCGTGCCGCGCAGCTGGTGCGTGAGCTCAAAGCACTGCGCCAGGCCCGTTGCGCCCAAGGGGTGCCCTTTGCTCAGCAGGCCACCTGAGGGATTGGTGACGACCTTGCCGCCGTAGGTGTTGTCACCGTCGTTGACGAACTTCTCGGCGCCGCCCACGGGGCACAGGCCCAGTGCCTCGTAGCTCAGCAGTTCGTTCTGCGCAAAGCAGTCGTGCAGCTCGACCACGTCGATGTCTTGAGGGCCGATGCCAGCAGCTTCGTACACCTGCTGTGCAGCGTCGCGGGCCATGCTGAAGCCGACCACCTCGCGCATGTCGCGTGCCTCGAAGGTGACGGGCTTGTCGGTCGTCATCGCCTGCGCCTTGATGCGTACGCGCTGGTCAAGTCCATATTTTTGCGCGAAGGCGGCCGAACACACGATGGCAGCTGCGGCGCCGCAGGTCGGTGGACAGGCCATCAGGCGCGTCAGTACGCCGGGCCACAGCATCTTGGCTTGCATCACCTCCTGCTCGGTGACCACGGTGCGAAATACCGCCAGCGGGTTGTTGGCGGCGTGGCGACTGGCCTTGGCGCGGATCTTGGCAAAAGTTTTGAGGGGCGTACCGAACTCGTCCATATGGGCCTTGCCCGCACCGGCAAAGTAGCGCAGTGCGAGCGGCAGGTCGGACTGCACCAGCTCGTTGGTGGCAGCGTCAAACCGCTCAAACGGACTGGGACGGTCCTCAAATACCGCGCCCAAGGCACCGGGGTTCATCTGCTCGAAACCCAGCGCCAGCACGCAGTCGGCAGCGCCACTGGCCACGGCCTGGCGCGCCAGGAACAACGCGGTCGAACCGGTAGAACAGTTGTTGTTGACGTTGACCACGGGAATGCCGGTCATGCCCACCTCGTAGAGCGCGCGCTGGCCGGAGGTGGAGTCGCCATACACATAGCCAACATAGGCCTGCTGCACTTGGTCGTAGCGGACCCCTGCATCTTGCAGGGCCGCGCGGGTGGCGTGCGCCGCCATCTGGGGGTAGGGCTCGTTGGCGCCCGGCTTGGTGAATGGGATCATGCCGACCCCGCATACGAATACATCACGGCTCATAAATAGCTCCACAGAGAAATGAGAGAGGTTTTACGCGACAGCGCGCTCGCGCCCTTGCCAGAAGGGTTCACGAAGTCGGGTTTTGAGAATTTTTCCAGCACCCGTCATGGGCAGCGCATCCACGAACGCAACGCTGCGCGGACTCTTGTAACCAGCGATCAAGGTCTTGCAGTGCGCAATGATTTCTTCCGCCGTAACCTGCTGCCCGGGCGCGAGCACCACCACCGCATGCACCGCCTCGCCCCACTGCGGGTCGGGAATGGCAATCACCGCGCTCATCACCACGGCCGGGTGCTTGGCCAGGGCGTTTTCGACCTCGGCCGAGAAGACGTTCTCGCCACCGGTTTTGATCATGTCCTTGATGCGATCGACCACGGTGACGAAGCCTTCCTCGTCCATGCGGCCACCGTCGCCGGTGTGCATCCAGCCGTTGCGCAGCGCCGCAGCCGTGAGTTCAGGCTTGTTCCAGTAACCCATCATCACATTGGGGCCGCGCACGATGATCTCGCCCACGGTGCCGCGCGGCACCTCGTTGCCCTCGCCATCGACGATCTTGGCTTCGGTGCAGAAGGTGGCACGCCCGGAGCAGCCCAACTTGCCGTGCTGACGCCCCTCTTCTGAAAGGTACATGGACGGCAAGATGGTCCC
>JBATPF010000057.1:0-2592 GCA_049291355.1 Giesbergeria sp. | reverse complement strand
CCGAGAACGTGGTGCTCTACGACAACTTGAGCGGCCTGGAGACACTGCACTTCTTTGCCCGGCTCAAACACGCGCCGCTCGAACAATGCCCCGGCCTGCTCGAACGCGTCGGGCTGGCGCACGCCGGCAAGCGAGCGGTGCGCGAGTATTCCAAGGGCATGCGCCAGCGCCTGGGATTTGCGCAGGCGCTGCTGGGCACACCCCAGGTGCTGTTTCTTGACGAACCCACCAACGGCCTGGACCCGCAGGCGATTCGCGACTTCTACGCCACGCTGCGCACGCTGCAGACCAGCGGCGTTACGGTGGTCATTACCTCGCACATCCTGGCCGAGCTGCAGGAGCGGGTAGACCGGCTGGCCATCATGGCCAATGGCCGCATTCAGGCGCTGGGCAGCGTGCAGGCGCTGCGCGAGCAGACACACATGCCGCTGGTTTTTGACCTGGTGCTCGACGCGGACGACTTCGCCCCCATCGCGCAAGCCCTGCTGGCCGCCACCGGCGAAACCGCCGAAGCCGTGCCCGGCGGGCTGCGCCTGGCGTGTCCGCGCGCACGCAAGATGGCCGTGCTGGCCGCGCTCGCGCCCTTTGGTGGCCGCGTGCACGACCTGGCCCTGCGCGAACCTTCGCTCGAAGACGTGTTCTTCGGCTTTTCTGACTAAGGCGCGCCCCATGGAACTGACGCAAATCTTCACCATCGCGGCCAAGGAATTCCGCGACCGCATGCGCAACCGCTGGGTGCTGGCGGTGGCGCTGGTGTTCACCGTGTTTTCGCTGGTGATCGCCTATTTCGGCGGCGCGCAACAAGGCGCCGTGGGCTTTCGCTCGATCGAGGTCACGATTGCCAGCCTGGTAAGTCTGGTCATCTACCTGATTCCGCTCATCGCCCTGCTGCTGGGGTTTGACGCCATCGTCGGCGAACGCGAACGTGGCTCACTCGATCTGCTGCTGGCCCTGCCCATCACCCGGCTGGAACTGCTGCTGGGCAAATACCTGGGGCTGGCTGCGGCGCTCACGCTCTCGACGCTGGCGGGCTTTGGCCTGGTGGCGCTGCTGCTGTACCAGCGCCTGAGCTGGGCCGGGCTGTACCACTACGGCGGCTTCATGGCCAGTTCGGTGCTGCTGGGCCTGGCGTTTCTGAGCATGGCGGTGCTGCTGTCGGTGGTGGCGCGCGAGCGCACACGCGCCTCGGGCCTGGCCATTGCCCTGTGGTTCTTCTTTGTGCTGGTGTTCGACCTGGTGCTGCTCGGGGTGCTGGTGAGCACCGGCGGGCAGTTTGGCGGCGAGGCCCTGGCCTGGCTGCTGCTGCTCAACCCGGCCGATGTGTTTCGCATCCTGAACGTTTTTTCGCTGGACGACGTGCGCACGCTGTACGGGCTGGCCAGCATCGTCCCGGCGTCGCTGGGCAGCCAGGCGCTGCTGGGCAGCGTCATGCTTGTGTGGATCGTGCTGCCGCTGCTGGTAGCGCGCTGGAGATTTCGATGATCAGCTATTCCAAGTTTTTTCGCTTGTTGCTCGCATTGGCCGTGCTGGGCAGCGCTCTGGCTTTGTCCGGCTGCGACAAAGCCGCTGAGAGCGCCAGCATCGCGCCGGTGGAAATCGACCGCAGCACGAGCTGCGATCTCGATGGCATGCTGCTGTCGGACTATCCCGGCCCCAAAGCGCAGATTCACTACGACGACCAGGCCCAACCCGCCTTCTTCTGCGACACCACCGAGCTGCTGAACACCTTGCTCGCTGGCGAGCAGGTGCGCGCCATCCGCGCGGTCTATGTGCAGGACATGGGTGAGGCCGACTGGGAGCACCCCGAAGGCCACTGGACCGATGCGCGCACCGCGTTCTATGTGTTCGGCAGCAAACGCCACGGCTCCATGGGCCCCACCGTGGGCAGCTTTGCCAAGGAGGCCGATGCCCAGCGTTTCGCTGCCGACAACGGCGGCAAGGTGCTGCCCTTTGCCGCCATCACGCCCGCCATGGTGGATTTGAGCGGCGGCGCCAAGCACGACAACCGCATGTAAGGCCGCGCCAGCACCACGGCCCGCGTTACCGCGTATGAAGTCGCCCGCACTGTCTTCCCGCCGGACCTGGCTCACGCTGGGGCTGGCCGCGCTTGCCGTCAGCGCCCTGCCGGGCGCCAGCGCCTGGATGGCCCGCAAAGCGGTGCCCGAGCCCGAGAGCGACTTCTGCCTGGTTGCGCCCCCCACGCCCTACGATCCGGCTTCGGGCCTGGCTCTCCATGCGGCCCGCGCCGTGCCCAAGGACGCGCGCTGCCCGGTCTGCGGCATGTACCCGGCACGCGCTCCCGACTGGGCGGCGCAGCTTATCTTTTCCAATGGCGACGCGCAGTTCTTCGATTCGCCGCTCAGCTTGTTCATGTACCTGGGCGACGTGGCCCGCTACAGCCCTGGGCGCAGCGCGGACGACGTCGCGGCCCAGTTCGTCACCGACGCCAGCGGCCCGAGCCGGCGCTGGATCGACGCCAAGAGCGCGTTCTATGTAGTGGACTCGTCCGCGCGCGGACCCATGCGCGCCGGCAATCTGCCTGCGTTTGCCACGCAGCAAGCCGCCCGGCAGTTCGCCGAGCAGCGCGGCGGC
>JBATPF010000056.1:0-9264 GCA_049291355.1 Giesbergeria sp. | reverse complement strand
AGTGATCCGGGATATCGCCAGTGGCTGCACTTTTTCTCCAACAACAATTCCTGCCTGCGCCGCTCCGTCTGGGAGCGTTTGCCGTTTCCCGAAGTTGCCTTTGCAGAAGACCAGACCTGGGCGCTTGCTGCCGTTGAGGCGGGCTATGGCAAGGCCTATGCGCCGCAGGCCGCGGTGTACCACTCGCACGACTTCGGCATCTGGGAAACCCTGCAGCGCAATTTTGACGAGGCGCGCTCGTTCAACCGCTCTTTTGATTACCGCGTGCAGCCGAGCTGGGTGCGCGCGCTGGCCTCAGGCCTTCATCTTGCCCGGCGCGATGCCCGGTGGCTGCGTGAACAAGGCTTGGTGGGTTGGAGTCTTCTGAAGCAAGCGTCTTACATGGCCTGCATTGAGATGGCGCGCGTGACCGGCCAGTGCCTCGGCAGCCGCCACCAGCGTCTGCCCCGCTTTGTGCTGCGCTCGGTTTCGCGCGATGAGCGCCTGCAGCGCGCCGGGGCGGCGTGAGCATGGCGGTGGGGTTGCTGCACAAGATTCGGCGCGTGAAAGCCATGGCTCGGCAAGACGGCTTGCTGCGCACTGCGCGCGCCGTCTGGTACCGGCTGCGAAACGGCCAGAAGGCGCCCTGGCAGCAGATTGACGTGTTCCAGCATTACGCTTTTGCCTGGCCGGCGGACATCGCCGCGCTGCCCGGAAAAGGGGGCGCTGGCACGCTGTTGTGGTTCATTCCGGATTTCAATCTGGGCTCAGGCGGCCACCTGAATATTTTTCGCACCATTTGGCACCTCGAGCAGATGGGCTACCAGTCCACCATCGTGATTGGCAATCCCAGAGATCACCACGATGCGGCATTGGCCCGCACCGCCATTCGCGAACACTTCTTTCCTCTGCAAGCCCAAGTGCACATCGGCCTGGAAGGGCTCCCGCCTTGCGAGTTTGCCGTCGCCACCGGCTGGGACACGGCCTATACGGTGCGCGCCTTCGGGGGTGCGGCGCACAAGCTTTATTTCGTGCAGGACTACGAGCCACATTTCTATCCCGTGGGCACCGAGCACGTGCTGGCAGAAAACACCTACCGCTTTGGTTTCTTCGCCATCACGGCCGGTGATTGGCTCGCAGGCAAGCTGGCAAGCGACTACGGTATGCGCACGCACGCGGTTGGCTTTGGTGTGGAAGGCGATCGTTACCGGCGCCTTGCACGCAGGGAGCCTTCCATTCGCCGGGTATTTTTCTACGCCAGGCCGCCGACCCCGAGGCGCGCATTCGAAATTGGCCTGCTCGTGCTCAATGCCGTCTGGGAGCGCATGCCGGACACCGAATTCGTCCTGGCGGGCTGGGAAACCTCGGGCTACCGGGTGCCTTTTCCGCACCTCGCCTGTGGCACGGTGGCGCTCGATGAACTTCCTGATCTTTACAGCCAGTGCGATGTGGCGCTGGTGCTCTCGCTCACCAATGCGTCGCTGCTGCCGCTTGAGCTCATGGCATGCGGCTGCGCGGTGGTGTCCAACCACGGCCCCAATGTGGAATGGTTGCTCCACGATGACGTTGCGGTGCTGGCCGATACCACGCCCGAAGATCTGACCGACGCAGTTTGTGGCCTGTTGCAAGACGATGCGCGGCGCACGGCACTGAGCGCCCGCGCAGAAGCCTTTGCCCGGGCACAGACCTGGGACGCAGTGGCCAAAGGCTTCGAAGCGGGCTTGCAGCGCGCGCGGGCACCGTCCGAAGGGAGCGGGCGCTGATGCGCTGCGTTGTCCTGGGCGGTGCCGGTTTTCTGGGCCGCCACATCGGGCGTGCCATGGCGGCGGCGGGGTACTGCGTGTGGTCTGTGGACGTTTCTCTCGCCACCCCTGTTGGCAGCACGCCCTGGCTCGCGGGGCAGGTCCAGGCCGATTGCTTCGATGTCGGTGCATGGTGGGACCGATGCGGCGGCGCGGATGTGGTGGTGCACCTGGCCTCGTCTACCGTTCCGGCCACTGCCAACGCCGACCCGGTGGCGGACGCCGAGGTGAATCTGCTGGGAACCCTGCGCCTGCTGCAGGGGTTGCGGGCCCGTAAGGTTCACCCTCGGCTCCTCTTTGCGTCGTCTGGCGGTGCGGTGTATGGCAAGCCCCAGAGCGTTCCGCTGGCCGAAGACCATCCGACCTTGCCCATAGGGGCCTATGGCGTGACCAAGCTGGCCATTGAGCACCACTTGCGCATTGAAGAGGCCTCGCAGGGTTTGCCCTGCCGCATTTTGCGTTTGAGCAATCCCTACGGCGAATGGCAGCGACCGCACGCCATTCAGGGCGTGATCGCAGTATTTGCCCACCGCGCCTTGCATGGCCTGCCGCTGGATGTCTGGGGCGATGGGTCCGTGGTGCGGGATTTCATCCACGCAGCGGATGTGGGTACGGCCTTTGTCGCCGCTGCAGAGCACGAAGGCAAGAATCGGGTGTTCAATATTGGCGACGGCCAAGGGCACAGCGTGAACGACATCATCGCGACGCTGGAGCGCCTTCTTGGCCGCGCCATCGAGCGCCGGGTGTTTGCGCCGCGTCCCTTTGACCCGCCGGTCAACGTGCTGGATATCCGGCGTGCGCAGACAGAGCTGCACTGGCAGCCCGCGGTGGCATTTGACGATGGCGTGGCCAGTGCCCTGCAATGGCTGCGGAGCGTGCCATGAAGCCTATAAAAGCGGGGGTGCCAGCGGCCACACATGGTCAGGCCACTGGCGCGCGCCAATTGTGGGTGCTATGGCGCTATTGGATGCGCCGCGAGTTCAAGACGCGCTATGCCGGCTCGGTGCTGGGCCTCGCCTGGGCCTTTGTTCAGCCGCTGGCGAGCCTGGCGATCTTTTACGTGCTGTTTGGCCTGGTGCTGGCGGTGCGGGTGCCAGGTCTGGATGTCAACAACGGCTATTTGCTGCACTTGCTGGCTGGTCTGGCGATCTGGCTGCCATTTACCGATGCCATCGGCCGCGGAGTAGGAAGCTTGGCTGCCTACGAGGATTTTTTGCGCAAACAGCCCATGCCCGCCGAGATACTGCCTGCGGTGTCCGTGGGCGGCAGCTTGCTGGTGCTGGGCATCGGCTACGGGCTGCTGCTGGTGCTGTCGATCGGGCAGGGCGTGGGGCCCTTCCTTTCGTGGGCCTGGCTCCCGCTGTTGGTGCTGGCCCAGGTCGTGCTGACGTTTGGCTTGACCCTGGTGCTCAGCATGGCGCATTTTCTGTGGCGCGATGTGGGCTCTACCGTGGGGTTTGCACTGCAACTCGGGTTTTATCTGACGCCCATCGTGTATCCGCTGGCCCAAGTACCCGAGCGGTTTCACATCTGGTTTCTGCTTAACCCTGTGGCGTGCCTGGTTCTTGCCGTGCAATCGGTGGTTCTTCATATGCCCGTGCCGCAGGGGACTGCCTGGGCGCTGGTGCTATGGGTCGTGCTGCTGGGCGGCGGCGGCTGGTGGTTCTTCCGCTCCATGAAGCCTGTGCTGGGCGAGGCGCTGTAGGCCATGAGCATTCGCTTTGAAGGCGTGGAGAAAATCTACCCGGTCTATGCCAAGCCGCAGGATCGCCTGCTGGAGTGGATCACCGGGCGGCAGCGCCACCGGGTGCATGTGGCCTTGTCCGGAATCGATTTTGCCGTGCAGGCGGGAGAGACTTTTGGACTGATCGGCGAGAATGGGGCCGGCAAGAGCACCTTGCTGAAGATTGCAGCCGGCACGATCCGTCCGACGCAGGGTCAAGTAGAGCGCGAAGGCCGCGTGGCGGCGCTGCTGGAACTGGGCGCGGGCTTCCACCCGGAAGAGTCGGGCTACGACAACATTCGCTTCATGGCGGCGCTTCATGGGCTGGAGGGCGCGGCCATGGAAGCCTTCTATCAGCGCGCGACGGCATTTTCGGAGCTGACGGCCGAGACGCTGGAGCGGCCGGTAAAAACCTATTCGTCCGGCATGTTCATGCGCCTGGCATTTGCCGCGGCCACGGCCATCGACCCCGACGTGCTGATCGTGGACGAAGCCCTGTCGGTGGGTGACCTGCACTTCCAGAAGAAAAGTCTGAACCGCATCCTCGCGCTGCGCGAGCAGGGGGCGACGGTGTTGTTCTGTTCGCACAACCTCTACCAGGTGCGCAGCCTGTGCCAGCGCGCGGCCTGGATCCATGGCGGGAAAATCGCGGCACTTGGAAAAACCGAAGACGTTGTGACCGCCTACGAGGCACACGAGCGGCGGCGCTACGCACATTTGCGAGCACAAGAGTTGCCTGGCACCCACACGGAGGAGATGCCTGCGACGGCTGCGCAGGCTGTCGGCACCGCCCTGGTGAAGATCGTGCGGCTGACCACCGAAACGGCCGATGGCCTCAATCCTGCCCAAATTGATTCGTTTCAGGATCTGACAGTAGAGATTGAACTGGAGTCGTACACGGACGCCCAGTTTCACGTGGGTTTCTCGATTGTCCGGCCGGACAAAGACAATGTGTTTGGCACCAGCACGCAGTTTCAACCGAACGCGACGCCTTTGCACGGGCAGGGCAGCCATCGCCTGCGCGTGCGATTTCCACGCCTGGCCCTGCTGTCGGGGGAATACCTGTGGAACGTGTACACACTGGATGACACGGGGCTGCAGGTGCTGGATATGGCGGAACTGG
This sequence comes from Giesbergeria sp., assembly GCA_049291355.1. GTDB lineage: Bacteria > Pseudomonadota > Gammaproteobacteria > Burkholderiales > Burkholderiaceae_C > Simplicispira. The sequence goes on along the minus strand of JBATPF010000056.1, from coordinate 4,637 downwards.
TCCAACCATTTACCGTGTTGAATGAAAAGCATCGTGAGTTCGGGTTGGTGTGGCTGGACCACGAATGGTTGTCCCTGGAATGAAGGGCGATTGGCGCCTTGACATGGCGTTCCCCGCTCTGGGGCGCATGCCGACGACTGCGCCCTGGCACCTGGCCGCGTGGCTCGGGCGGGATTCCTGGGCTCAGCGCAGGGCCACGCTTGACTTCCTGGCGCAGCGCTTTGGCCAGGTGTTTCCGGATGCCAGTGCCCAGGACCATCAGCAATGGGCAGCTTGGCATCTGGCCATGCTGGCACAGGAGACCATGGACGCCTCTGCGCTGCGCCGCATGGGGCGCAGCGGGGGGCCAGACATTGAGCTTGCGGGCTGGGAGCACGTTGAGCACCTGACCCGCGCAGGCAAAGGCTTTATCCTGGTACTCAATCACTTCGACCGCCTGCTGACGGCGCCCATCGCCTTGGCCTTGAAGGGATTGACGCTCAATACCTTGACCATGCCGATTGTGGAAAATCCTGGTCTGAGCGAAGTGCAGCGCGGGTTTCTCATGAACAAGATCAGAGCGTTCAACCGCATCACCGGGGGGCAATGGCGCACTTCGGCGCAATCCCTGAGGCCCGTGCATGAGAGCCTGCGGGGCGGGCAAGCCTGGATCATCCTCGCGGATGTGTGGGATGCAGAGTTCACGCACCTGCGGAGCCATCGCTTTCTGGGCGGTGAGTTGCGCCTGCCAACGGGCATCGAGCGGCTCGCGCGTTCCACGGGCGCAGCCTTGCTGCATGCCGTGACGCACTCGCAGGGTCCCGCGAGGCTGGCCGTGACAGTAGAAAGCCTTCCCGAACAACCGCAGCAGGCGATTGACCAAATCATCCAGACGCTGCACGCCGATGTCCGCAAGCGTCCCTGGGCCTGGTGGCACTGGGGACTGTGGGATCAGATGTGGCATCCTGCCCTAGAGGAGGTGAATCGTGACCCACATTGACCGCTACGACTACGCGTTTGACCCCGAGGGGGACGCCTGGGCCGCGCGCGTACTGCGCCGAATTCCGCCGCAAGGGTCGGTGCTTGAATTGGGCCCTGGCCCAGGAGCCATGACGCGCGTGCTGCGTGCGCGCGGCTACGCCGTGACGGTGGTCGAAAACGACCCGCAAGCGCTTTCTGCTCTGCAGGCGCTGGGTGCCCAGTGCATTGCGGGCGATCTGGATGGCAGCGAATGGATGGCTGCTTTGGCGGACCAGCAGTTCGACGTGATCCTGGCGTGTGACGTGCTGGAGCATCTGCGGCGGCCGGAAGACGTATTGCGCGCCTTGAACGCGGTGCTGGCCCCCACGGGAAGCCTGATCATTTCTGTACCCAACATTGCGTATGCCGGGGTGGTGGCCGGTTTGCGGCAGGGGCTATTTGACTATTCCGACAAGGGGCAGCTTGACCGTACCCATGTGCACTTCTTTACGCGGCGCAGCCTTGAAAGAAGCCTGCTCGATTGTGGCTGGGCGCCCAGGATCTGGGAGGCCAACCGGGTGCCGCTTGAGCAAAGCGAATTCGCTTGGTGCTGGAAGGACCTGAGCGACGCGCAGCGCTCGAGTCTGCGCGACGGCTGGCACGACTTCGACGTGTACCAGTGGATGGTGGTGGCCACAGCGTCTGGCGATGCGGTGGCATGGGAAGGCGCAGCCGCCCGCGCGCAGGTGGACCAGTTGCGTGAAGAGCTGCAGGCATTGGTGCTGCGGCGTGAGAGTGAGCTGGCCTCACTGCTCGAGCACCAGAAGGCGTTTTCCGAGGCGAAGGAAGTGATTGAGGAGTTGCAGGGCGATGTCGCCAGCTTGCACAAGCAAACGATGCTGTTTGAGTCGGAAGTGCAGAGACTGGGCAAGCTGTTGTTCGATCGGACCTGGCTGGGCCATCTGCGCCGGCTCATGGGACGCCGATGAAGCAAAGAAACCTGGGGAGCATGCAGGATGTTGCTGGGCGTTCCTGATACCACCTCCGCCTTTCCCGGCGTAGACCAGCTTGGTGCCGGCTGTCGGATCGATCCAACCGTCTCCGTCATGCGCTTTGGCGAACGCAGCGATGTGGTCCAGCTCGCCGACGCGGTCAGCCTCTATGCCCAGACGCGGCTGGTGCTGGGCGATGTGACGGCCGACCCCTGCGTGGGCATTCGCATTGGCGCGCGCACCATCGTCAACGTCGGCGCCTATCTGTCTGGTGAGGGTGGGCTGGAGATCGGCGAGGACGTGCTGATCGGCCCGCACGCCAAACTGCTCTCGGCCGGGCATGCGATCGATGAGGGCGACGTGGTCATCGCCCGCAACCGCATCACCCGCGCCCGCATCGTGGTGGAGGACGGCGCCTGGATAGGCGCCGGCGCCATGGTTCTCGAGGGCGTGCGCATTGGGCGCGGCGCCGTGGTGGCGGCGGGGGCCCTCGTGCGCCAGGATGTACCGGCCGGCATGGTGGCGGCGGGCATGCCCGCGACGCTGGTGCGCGCCCGGCGGCTGGATGCGTTTGGCGGCTCGGTTCTATCGCAGGCCTCGCAGGCCTTGGGCTGGCGCGGCGTCTGGCGCCGCTGGCTGGGACGCCGGTAGGCAGGATGGGCGTGCGCAGTTTCCTCCATCCCCGAGCGGGGCGGTTGCCGGTCCCGACTGGGTTCTGCAGTGCGGCGCTGTGGCTGCTGCTATTGGCCAGTGCGTCTCCTGCGGTGCATGCCGATGCAGTGTGGCAATTTGTCGATGGCGATGGGGTGGTGCATATCGGCAATGCGGCCGCACCCCAGGCCCCTGCCGGACGGGAGCTGATCTGGCTGGGCTTGCCCCCGAACCCGAAAACCGGTGCCACGGATCGGCGAGACAGGGCACTGCACGAACTGCCGGGATATGCGGCGGCCAAACCGCATCTGGAGGCGGCCGCTTTGGCGCAGGCCGTGGACCCGGCGCTGGTCATTGCCGTGGCGGCAGCCGAGTCCGCGTTCAACGTACAGGCGGTTTCGCGCAAAGGCGCGCTCGGGCTGATGCAGGTCATGCCTGCCACGGCAGAGCGCTACGGCATACCGGCACGCGCTTCGGCGCAAGGCAGCGGGAGCGCCTCCCTGATGGAGCCCAAGGTCAATGCGGAAGTTGGTAGCCGCTACCTGGCAGATTTGCTTCGCTTGTTCGGCGGCGACAAGGAACTCGCTCTGGCGGCCTACAACGCGGGCGAGGGTGCGGTACTCAAGTACGGCAGGCGCATTCCGCCCTATCCGGAAACCCAGCAGTACGTCGAGCGGGTCATGCGGTTTTACCGGACTCTGGTGCGCTGACACCGCCCCGGGAATTTTGCGCGCGCGCTGCCTTACCATCCACCGCTCATGATCGTGCTTTGTGTTGTGGCTTTTGCGGTGGCCTTGGTGGCGGCCGGTTTTATCGTGCGATGGGTGCGGGGCGATGCTGCGCGCTATGGGGCCTCCATGCCGCAGCGCTTTCATTTCGGGCATGTGCCGCGCCTGGGGGGCGCGGCGGTGCTGCTGGGCATTGCCGCGAGCTGGATTCTGGGCGCGGCACAGGCGGGCTGGGGAGATCCCGGTTCGCTGCGCCTGGGGAACTGGGTGGGCTGGTGGCTGCTCGCGCTGTTGCCGGCCGCGCTGGGCGGGATTGCGGAAGACCTCGTGCAGCGGCTCTCGGTGCTTTACCGCCTGGCGCTCACCGGGTTCTCGGGGCTACTGGCCGTGGCCTTGGCCGGCGTCACGCTGCCGCGCCTGGGCCTCCCTTGGCTGGACATGGTGCTTGAATTTGCCCCCTGGCTGGGCTGGGGCATTGCCGTGCTGGCCATCGCCGGCCTGCCGCACGCGTTCAACCTGATCGACGGCTACAACGGACTTGCCGGCATGGTGGCGTTGATTGTGTGCCTGGCATTGGCCCATGTGGCCCTGCAGGTGGGGGACCGGGCCTTGGCGGCGCTGCTGGTGTCTACGGCTGCGGCCACGGCCGGCTTTCTGGTCTGGAACTACCCGCGCGGCCTGCTCTTTGCGGGCGATGGCGGGGCCTACGTGTGGGGCGTGGTCATCGCGTTGGCCAGCCTGTCGCTGGTGCAACGCAACAGCGACGTCTCGCCCTGGTTTCCCATGCTGCTGCTCATCTACCCCGTGTGGGAAACCGTGTTTTCCATCTACCGCAAGGCAGCGCGCGGCACTTCGCCGGGCGTGGCGGATGCGCTGCATTTCCACCAGCTGATCTACCGGCGCATTGTGCGCAGCGTGTTCCACGACGACGAGTCGCGCCGCCTGCTGATGCGCAACAACCGCACCTCGCCCTGGCTGTGGGGCTTCACCATGCTGACGGTGGCGCCGGCCGTGATGTTCTGGAACAACACGCCGGTGCTGATGGTGTGCTGTGCGGTGTTTGTCGTCAGCTACGTGGCGGCCTACCTGGCCATCGTGCGCTTCAAGGTGCCGGGGTGGCTGCGTCGGTAAAGGAAGGACAACCCCCTGTGCGGCTTTGCCGCTCCGAGCAAGCGCCAGAGGCGCAAGCCCTTCGGAGCCGTCCAAGCCTGCGCAGGCAGGCTTCGAGCTGCGGTCCTCAGCCCCTTCTCTCGCATCGCTGCGCGAGGCGGGAAGGGGGACGCCGCCAGCGCCCGGAGTGCAGACGACATTTGCATGTCGGGGCGGC
>JBATPF010000055.1:0-4650 GCA_049291355.1 Giesbergeria sp. | reverse complement strand
GAGCCGGGCGGTGGCGTTCCCCTTGCTGAAACCGAGGTTCCCCGAGAACTCGCAAACCTTCTGGCTGGTTTCGTCCGGCATTTGTCTTGTCATCGGGCTGGTGCACCTTTATGGCGTGATCGTGCAGTGGTCAGCTTTGTAAAAATCTGACCAAGGCGCAAGGCATGGCCTGCGCGAATCGCAAGCATTGGTGCTCTTGAGTCTCATGACGACATCGCTGAGGTGCCCCTCGCTCAAACCATCACCGCACACCCCGCAACGCAATCCCATCCCCCGCCCGCGTCACCGGGCAGTTCACGACGATCTGCGTCTGTTCCAGCACCACCTCGCCCCGCTCCTGCGCCGCCAGCAGGTCTTCTTCTGACTTCAGCACGTGCCCATTGGCTGGCACCTTCCACCGCACCAGCACCATCCGCCACAAGGGGCTGTAAGCCGCAACCGCGTTGGCACTGCCAGCCGGCAGCGGAGCCGACTGGAAGATGCTGATCTGCTCGCCCGCGGGAAACTTGTAGACCCGCTCCAGCACCGACGAGCGCCCGGTGGCTCCCACGGCACCGGCCAAGCGCGGCGCGTAGTTGGCGCCTGCCGCCTTGGCCATGGCGGCGTCGGAGATATCGGTGGTGACGTATTCGACGGTGCGCCCGTCCACCCAGGCTCGGCTGAGCGGCAGTACTGTTTCGGTTCGGCCGGCGTCAAAGCTGTGGCTGGCGCAGCCGACGAGCAAGGCGGCTTCAAGCACTGCAGCAGCGGCGACTGAATCTTTCATTAGGCTCACCTCCCCTTCATCGTTGCGGCGAAAAAAATCCCCGCTCCATGGTCCCATGGGGGCGGGGATCGGCGTTCAGGCGCTCCTGCGAGGCCCCGAGTCGCACTTACATGTGGTCGATCATGACCTGACCAAAGCCCGAGCAGCTCACCTGCGTGGCGCCGTCCATCAGGCGGGCGAAGTCGTAGGTGACTTTCTTGCTGGCAATCGACTTCTTCATCGAGCTGATGATGAGGTCGGCAGCTTGCGTCCAGCCCATGTGGCGCAGCATCATTTCGGCGGAGAGGATTTCGGAACCGGGGTTCACGTAATCTTTGCCGGCGTACTTGGGCGCCGTGCCGTGGGTGGCTTCGAACATGGCGATGGTGTCCGAGAGGTTCGCACCGGGGGCGATACCGATGCCGCCGACTTGCGCGGCCAGGGCGTCAGACACATAGTCACCATTGAGGTTGAGCGTGGCGATCACCGAGTATTCGGCCGGGCGCAGCAGGATTTGCTGCAGGAAGGCGTCGGCAATGCTGTCCTTGATGGTGATCTCTTTGCCCGTTCTGGGGTTCTTGAAGCGCATCCAGGGGCCGCCGTCGATCAGCTCGGCGCCGAATTCCTTGGCGGCCAGGTTGTACGACCAGTCACGGAAGCCACCTTCGGTGAACTTCATGATGTTGCCCTTGTGCACGATGGTCACGCTGGGCTTGTCGTTGTCGATGGCGTACTGAATGGCCTTGCGCACCAGGCGCTCGGTGCCTTCGCGCGATACGGGCTTGATGCCGATGCCCGACGTGGCAGGGAAGCGAATCTTCGTGACACCCATTTCGTCCTGCAGGAACTTGATGAGCTTCTTGGCCTTGTCGGACTCGGCTTCGAATTCGATGCCGGCGTAGATGTCTTCCGAGTTCTCGCGGAAGATGACCATGTTGGTCTTGTGCGGCTCTTTCACGGGCGAGGGCACGCCCTCAAAATACTGGATGGGGCGCAGGCAGACGTACAGGTCAAGCTCCTGGCGCAGGGCCACGTTCAGCGAGCGGATGCCGCCGCCCACGGGCGTGGTCAGCGGGCCTTTGATGGAGACGACGTAGTCTTTGATGGCGGCCAGGGTTTCCTCAGGTAGCCAGACGTCGGGGCCGTACACCTTGGTGGCTTTTTCGCCAGCGTACACCTCCATCCAATGGATTTTCTTCTTGCCGCCGTAGGCCTTGGCCACGGCGGCATCGACCACCGTGAGCATCACCGGAGTGATGTCGCCGCCCGTGCCGTCGCCTTCGATGAAAGGGATGATCGGCTGGTCCGGCACATTCAAGGACATGTCGGCATTGACGGTGATTTTCGCGCCTTCGGCGGGAACCTTGATGTGCTGATAGCTGGTCATGTAAGCAAAACTCCGTTGAGGCTGAAAGACTTTCAGCAAGTTAGGCAAAGCTCTCTAAACCGTTCGATTCTAGCGACAAAATATTTCACAATTCGCTGTCAACGGCGCGGTCTGCATGCCGTTGTTAGCTAGCTTGCATTCGCTTGTTAAGCATCAAAAAACGTCGTTTTCCTACTTTGAAAGTTCTTATGAACAAAGTTGTTGCCACCCTTGCGGCCAGCCTTCTCGCTTTTGCTGCCCATGCCCAGACTTCCGCACCTGCGGCTCCGGCACCTGCGACAGCCCCTGCAGCCGCAGTGGCTGCGCCTGAAGCCGCTCCGGCTGCCCAAGCCATGAAGCCCGCTGCCAAGCACAAGATGGCCAAGTCGAGCCACAAGAAAGTTGCCAAGAAGAAGGCACACAAGGCTGCCGCCAAGGCGGTCTGATCCTTGCTCCCCGGGCGCAGGCCCGATGCGTGAAAATGGCCCGCTGCATGCGGGCTTTTTCATGCCCGCTTGCGAACGTGTCAACCGCTTTTTTGGAGTGTCGATGCCTGTACTTTCCCTGTTCTCCCGAGGTTCGCGGCACCTGGCGCTTCTGGCGCTGCTGACAAGCTTCGCAAATGCCCATGCGCAAGAATCACCGCAGATGGATTTGCCACGCGTCGAGCTTGCGGCCGGTATGTACCGCATTGATGCGCAATTGGCCCAGACGCCTGGCCAGCGCCAGATCGGCCTGATGCATCGCAAATCCATGCCCCCCCAGGAGGGCATGCTGTTCGTCTTCGAGCAGCCGGGTGTCCAGTGTTTCTGGATGAAGAACACTCTGCTGCCACTCACGGCGGCATTCGTTGCCGACGACGGCAGCATTGTGAATCTGGCGGACATGCAGCCACAGACCGAAACCTCGCACTGCTCGAAAGTGCCTGTGCGTTATGTGCTCGAAATGAACCAAGGATGGTTTTCTCAGAAACGCCTCAAGGCCGGTAGCAAGCTGAGCGGTGCACCTTTCTCTGCGCCCCACTGACATCCCCTTGCCCATCGGGCAACCGCCACAAGACAAAAGGCCGGTCCCTCTGCATAGGAGGACCGGCCTTTTGTCTGCGCTTTTCTTGAACGAGCCGGGGCGCGAACCCCAAACTCCCAGAAATGCGGTGGCGCAGCTTAGCTCTGCATGGTGGCCAGGGCCGCGTTGAGTGTTGCGCTCGGGCGCATGATGGCGTTCAGCTTGTCCAGATCAGGCTGGTAATAGCCGCCAATATCGACGGCCTTGCCTTGCACTGCGGCGAGTTCGGCCACGATGGCTTGCTCGCCTGCCGCCAGCTTGTCGGCCAGCGGGGCAAACTTGGCGGCCAACGCAGCGTCATCGGTTTGTGCCGCCAGCGCTTGCGCCCAGTACAGGGCCACATAAAACTGGCTGCCACGGTTGTCAAGTTGTCCGGTCTTGGGCGACGGGTTCTTGTTGTTTTCCAGCAGCTTGCCGGTGGCTGCGTCCAGCGTCTGCGCCAGAATCTTGGCCTGCGCGTTGCCGGTCTTGAGGCCTAGGTCTTCCAGCGACACGGCCAGCGCCAAAAACTCACCCAGCGAATCCCAACGCAGGTGGTTTTCTTCCACCAGCTGCAGCACATGCTTGGGCGCTGAGCCGCCGGCCCCGGTTTCGTACATGCCGCCGCCCGCCATCAAAGGCACGATGGAGAGCATCTTGGCGCTGGTGCCCAGTTCCATGATGGGGAACAGGTCGGTCAGGTAGTCACGCAGGATGTTTCCGGTCACCGAGATAGTGTCCAGGCCGCGCGCCACCCGCTCCAGCGTGAAGCGCATGGCACGCACCTGGCTCATGATCTGGATGTCCAGGCCGGTGGTGTCGTGGTCTTTCAGGTAGGCCTGCACCTTCTTGATCAGCTCATTTTCATGCGGGCGGTACGGGTCGAGCCAGAACACGGCTGGCATGCCCGAGTTGCGGGCGCGGGTGACGGCCAGCTTGACCCAGTCGCGAATCGGCGCGTCCTTGACCTGGCACATGCGCCAGATATCGCCCTTTTCCACGTTTTGCGACAGCAGCACTTTGCCGGTGGCCAAATCAACGATGTTGGCCACGCCATCCTCTTGGATTTCGAAGGTCTTGTCGTGCGAGCCATATTCCTCGGCCTGCTGCGCCATCAGGCCGACGTTCGGCACGGTGCCCATGGTGCGTGGGTCAAAGTTGCCGTGCCACTTGCAGAAGTTGATCATCTCCTGGTAGATGCGGGCAAAGGTCGACTCGGGCATCACGGCCTTGACGTCTTTCAGGCGACCGTCTGCGCCCCACATCTTGCCGCCATTGCGGATCATGGCCGGCATGGAAGCGTCCACGATGATGTCGTTGGGCGAATGAAAGTTGGTGATGCCCTTGGCCGAGTCCACCATGGCCAGCTCGGGGCGGCCTTCGTGGCAGGCGTGCAGGTCTTTGATGATCTCTTCGCGCATCGATTGCGGCAGCGTTTCCACCTTTTCGTACAGGTTGGCCATGCCGTTGTTGACGTTGACCCCTAGTTCTTCGA
>JBATPF010000054.1:0-3782 GCA_049291355.1 Giesbergeria sp. | reverse complement strand
TGCACGTGTCATTCCTCGCGCACCGGCCCCGGCCGGCCGCGCTCGACGACGAAGCGCGCCAGCGTGCGCATACCGCTGTCTGCGCGCAGTGGGTCGTCCAGCGCCTGCAAGCGGGTGGTCCAGAGCTGGGCCGTGATGTCTGCAAGGCCGTAGCCGCGTTCGCCGCAGCGCGCCAGCAGCACGTGCGGGTTGTGCCGCACGATGGCGTCCAGCTTTTCCTGCGTGGTTCCCGAGCGTGAGGAAATTGATGTGCCGCAAAACTCGCTGGCCACCACCTTCCCTTCCGGCTCTAGATCGTCTGCGGGCACCCGGCAGACGTAGTTCTGGTGGATGTCGCCGCCCAGCACCACCGCGCTGCCCGGCACGTGGCGCGCCATGCTTTGGGTCAGCCGCGCACGTGCGCTGGGGTAGCCGTCCCAGGTGTCGGTCGATTGCAAGCCCGACGGGTAATGGCGCGGTGAGAACAAGGTTTGCTGCGCGAGCACGCTCCAACGGGTGTCTTGCCGGGCGTCCTGAGCCAGCCCAGCATCGAGCCAGCGCTCCTGCGCTGTGCCCAGGAAGCTGCGCGAGGACTGCGCGAGTTCTGCGCAATCGCCCGGTCGCACGGCGCCCGCACCCGAGGCTTGCACCCGCCGGCAGGCCTGGCGGTCGCGGTATTGGCGTCCGTCGAGCAGATGCATCTGCACAAGCTGCCCCCAGGCCAGGCGCCGGTGCAGCTGCAGCGACGCGAAATCTGGCGCCGCCAGGCATGCCGCGCCCAGGGGCATGTGTTCGTAGAACGCCTGAAACCCGGCACTGCGAAGCGCAGAAAACGCTGCGCTGCTGTCATGGCCGGTGTCTCCCGCATAGTCGTTCTGGACTTCGTGGTCGTCCCAAGTCACCGCCCAGGGGCAGGCCGCGTGGGCCACCTGCAGTTGCGGGTCGCTCTTGTGCAGCGCGTAGCGATCGCGGAAATCGTCCAGGCTGCGGGCATGGCGCAGTGTGTGGGTGCGCGCCAAGCCCGTGGTGTCCGTGGGCGTAGCGTATTCATAGATGTAGTCGCCCAGGAACAGAACCAGGTCGGGGGCGTCGTTGGCCACATGGCCCCAGGCGGCGTAATGGCCGTGCTCCCAGCGCTGGCATGAGGCAAAGGCAAGGCGCAGGTGTGGGGGTAGCTCATTCAAACCTGGCGCTGTGCGGGCCCGGCCAACGCGGCTGGCCGCCGGTCCGTGGGTGAAGCGGTAGTGGTACCAGCGCCCGGGCGCCAGACCGGCCACCTCGACATGCACGCTGTGCGCCAACTCGGGTCGAGCCAAGCTGGAGCCGCGCTGCACGATGCGGCGAAATGCAGCGTCTTCGGCCACCTCCCAGCGCACGGGAAGCGCAGTAGCAGGCAGTGGGTCGTCCAAGGCGAGGAGCCTCGTCCACAGCACAAAGCCATCAGGCCCCGGGTCGCCACTCGCCACGCCGAGACCAAAGGGGTCGTGGCGCAAAGGGGCGGCGCCAAAGGCCGAACGCGCTAGCGTGCCGGCGGCAGACGCATGCGCTGCGAGGGCCAGAAAGCGCCGCCGGTCCATCAAGCAGTGCTCCAGGACGGCTCAGGCAGCAACGACGCGGTTCTTGCCTTGGCGCTTGGCAAGGTACATCGCTTGGTCTGCCCGGCTGATGGCGTCTTGGCTGTCTTCGCTGGCTGCCATCTGCGCCACGCCCGCGCTGAAGGTGATGAGGAGTTTTTCGTTGTCTTTAAGGAAAAAGTTCTTGGTCAGCTCGCGCTGCAGGCGCTGCATGGCTTCGACGCCCGCAACGAGCCCGGTGTCGGGAAGTACGATGACGAATTCTTCGCCCCCGTAGCGGGCAAGCATGTCCTGCGGGCGCATGACGGTGCGCACCACGTCGGCCAGGTGAACCAAGGCCGCGTCGCCCGTGGCGTGGCCGAGTCGGTCATTGATCTGTTTGAAATTGTCCACGTCCAGCAAAGCCACGCAGAGCGGATTCTCGGCGCGGCGTGAGCGAGAAATCTCACGTCCCATCACTTCGTCGAGCCCTTTGCGATTGAGTGAGCCCGTCAGCGGATCGTGGCGCGCCTGTTGGCTGACTTGGTCGAGCGACTGCTGCAGACGAACCAGTTCTTCCTGTTTTTCCTGCGCGCGCTGGCGCAGTTCGTTCAATTCTTCGTGGGCCACGCGGCTGTCAAGCGCCATGGAACGCGTGGCGCCCATCACCTGTTGGAGTACGGGCGTGATCTCGTCCAGTGTGGTGGCGCGCGCGATTTGTTCAGCGCACTGCTCGATGGTGGTGTGAAAGCTGTCACTCGATTGGGTGATGGCGCCCAGGCGTTCGATGAAGACGCTGAGCATTTCTTTCATCTGCTCTTGCGCCTCAACCATGCGCTCTTTGGCCTCGGTCTGTTTGAAGATCACATCCTTGAGGCGCCGCTGCACATCGTCCAGCCGCCTGAGTGTCAGCGGCTGCGCTGTCGCATCGACCAGGGCCTGCGTTTGGCCGGACAGCCATCGGTCGTCCAGGCTCAACGCGACCATGTTCTGAAACACCATGTTCAGCAATTCAAGCAGCAGGGCACGAACTGCGGCTTGGTCTTCCGCGGCAAACGAGAGCCGAAAGCTGAAATTGGCGAGCATGAGTTGCAGCGTGCTCGCCGGCGGTGCGGGAGAACGCAGAAATTGCAGCAACTGCGTGCCGAGCAAATGCAGGCGGGCATCGTCGGAGCTCAGGCCGGTCAGTGTGTTTTCTACCAGCCGCGCAATTTGCTCGGCCAACTCGTCGGGTAGCACGGAGGCTGGTGGCATGTGCGCGTCTGGCTCGGCAACTACCGCGCCGCTGAGACCGAGCTTGGCGTAGCCCACCACCACCGCCTGGATTGCACTCCAGTCATGGGCCGTCACCGCCTTTTCAAACCGGTCGAGCAGACGGCGCTGCACCGGCGTTTGGCCGGGCACGACGCGCAAAATCTGACGCAGCGGCCCTTCAGGGAACACAGGCGGGCTGCGCGAGCCCGAGATTTCGTCGTAAATCTGGCAAAAATTTTCCGGCGTTGGCGCCAAGCGCCGGACGGCCAGCTGCTTGAGGGTTTCGCGCGCGATGTCCGAGGGAGTTCTTTCAGCCATGGTCCACCACGACAGGTGTCAAAGACAAGACATCGGAGTGTGACATGGCTTGGAACGTCCATGTAAGGACATCCTTCGCCCGAAATTAATTTACAAGGACCAGCTTGCCCTGTACGGCGCGCGAACCCATGCGTGCAAAGGCAGCGGGCAACTCGGCCATCGGCATCGCGCGATCAATGACCGGTTTGATTCGGCCTTGCGCGTACCAGCTTGCCAATTGCGCCATCATGGCGGCGTTGGCCTTGGGCTCGCGCTTGGCAAACTCGCCCCAGAAGACGCCGACGATGGAGGCTCCCTTGAGCAAAGGCAGGTTGAGCGGCAGGGCGGGGATGGGACCGGACGCGAACCCCACCACCAGGTAGCGGCCACGCCAGGCGATTGAACGGAACGCCGCTTCGGCGAAATCGCCACCCACCGGGTCATAGATCACATCCAGCCCTTTGCCGCCCGTTGCTTGTTTAATGGCGTCCCGCAGGTCCTGGGTGCTGTAGTTGATGGTGGCGTCGGCCCCGAGGGACTGACACAGCGCGCATTTTTCGTCGGTCGAGGCGGCAGCAATCACTTTGGCGCCCATGGCCTTGGCAATCTGGATGGCCGCAGTGCCAACGCCGCCAGCCGCGCCCAGGACCAGAACCGTCTCGCCCTCTTTGAGCATTGCGCGATCGACCAAGGCATGCC
>JBATPF010000053.1:0-3481 GCA_049291355.1 Giesbergeria sp. | reverse complement strand
GTGTATGGATTTCCAGCGCAAGACAAAGTGGGCCTTGCTGGCAGTTGCCGCAGCGGCACTGTCGGCATGCGGCGGGGGTGGCTCGGACACGACGCCGGTGGCACCTATCACCGGGGTCAAGGTCATGGGCGACAGCTTGGCCGACAGCGGCACATTCGGGCTCAAGTTCACGGTGCAGGGCGCGGCACCTACGGGCGCGGGTTCCACACCCATCTGGCCGGAGCGCATCGCCAGTGAATACGGCGTCTCGCTGTGCCCCAAGTACCAATTCACAGGAACGACCTTCAATGCGGCGGCCGGTTGCACCAACTACGCCATCGGTGGCGGGCGCATCAACAACTTCACTGCGCCTACCTCGCCCGTCTCCATTACCAAGCAAATGGGTGATGCAGGCGCTGCCGGTTTCGCGGCCGGTGACCTGGTGCTGATCGACGGCGGTGGCAACGACGCAGCCGACCTGGTGGGAGCCTACCTTTCTGCATCCAAAGACGGCGGCGCGAACTACAAGGGCTTGTTGACGACGCTGTTGCCCGCTTCCATGGTGGATGCCGCCTTCGCAGGGGGTGCCACCGGGATGGCCCAGGTGGGCGGCGCCTACATGGTCGGCTTGGCTGACAAGTTCTCTGCGTCCATCAATGCCGATGTCCTGGGCAAAGGCGCACAGCGGGTGGCCATCCTGAATTTGCCAGGCATTTACAACACACCGCGCCTGCAGCAGTTGCTGGGTGGCATAGCGGCTTCCGCCGGGCCGGCTGCCAGCGCGCAGATTCAGGGACTGGTCAAGGGCTGGATCGAAGCCTTTAACGCCAAGCTTGCTGCGAACTTTGCAGGCAACGACAAAGTCGTTGTGGTGGATTTCTACACCTCGCTCAATGACCAGGTGGCGCACCCCGAGCAGTTTGCCCTGACCAATGCCAAGAACACCGCCTGCCCGATCACGGGAGTGGGCACCGATGGCTTGCCCACCTACACTTTTGCCACCTGCACGGCGGCATCGCTCTCGGCTATGGCGCCGCCCGCCGGCGCAACCGGTGGCGCGGACTGGTGGAAGAGCTATGCGTTCTCCGACAGCTTTCACCCCACCCCCTACGGACACCAGTTGCTGAGCCAACTGGTGGCACGTTCCATCGCCCAGGCCGGCTGGCTGTAAACGCACCACCAAGGAAATACCATGAAAAATACAAACCAATGGCGTTGGGTGGCAGGGGCACTGCTGCTGGCAGCCGCGCCGCTGGTACAGGCCCAAAGCACCGGCAGCTTGCTGGTTCGCGGCGGCTTTACCCAGATTTCCCCAGACGTCAGCAGCGGCAACCTCACGGCGCCCAGCTTTGCGAATACCAAGGTGGACGTGCTGTCGGATACGCAGCTCTCGGGCGGCATCACCTACATGCTGACCGACCACTGGGCGGTAGACGTGCCGCTTGCCTTGCCGTTCAAACACGACACGGTGGGCGCCGGCGCGATTGCAGGCGTGGGCAAGATCGGTGAGGTCAAGGCCCTGCCGGTCACCATATTCGCGCAATACCGCTTCCTGGAGCCCCAGGCCAAGATACGTCCTTATGTGGGCCTCGGCCTGACCTACGCCAAGTTCTACAAGGAGCGCGGCACGGCGGCGCTGAATGGCTTGACGGGCGGAACGCCGGCCCATCCGACGCTGCTGAGCGCAGAATCGAAATTGGGGCTGACGCCGCAGGTGGGGGTCAGCATTGCGCTGAATGACCGCTGGTTTGTCGATCTGGCCTATTACAAGACCTTCGTGAAGACGCGCAACACCCTGTCTACCGGGCAGCACATCGACATCAAGCTCAATCCGGATGTCTTTGCGATTGGCGTAGGCTACCGCTTCTAATCAAAAAACCGACCCAAGGGTCGGTTTTTTGATGGCGACTGCGCCCTACCAGCGGGCGCGCAAGCGGTCGTAGGCGTAATTGCCCAACTGACGATGTGCGGACGGACTGAGGTAGACCGGGTCGGCAAACACGTAACTGCTGGCATTGGCGCCCGCCACCAGGGTGGCCGATGTGCACAAAGCCGAATTGACCTGCCCTGCGCCAATGCCGATGCCCGCTCCTGCATCGACCGAGGTGCAGACGGGATTTGACGTGTTCGTGAAGAAGTAAACGCCCGGAGCGGTCTTGTACAGGTTCACGAAATAGGCCGTGTCGATGTACAGAACGTGGGCGCCCAGATCATTGATGTCCACCAGCAGCCCTTGATTGAAGGCGCTGCTGGCCTGACTGAGCAGGCTTTCGCGGTCGACGGTCTTGGCCCAAGGCGTGATGCCCAGATCAAAAGTGCCCGACACCAGCACATGCGGCGCGCCTGCATCCACCAGGCGCTTGACCTGCGCGGCCAGGAGCTTGCCGTTCGCGCGGGCGCCGGCGACGAAGGCGTCGGCCGTCTGGCTGCCCGCCTGCACTGCCGCGAGGCCGACGATCAGATCGCTGATACCGCCATTCATCAGAACCAGGTCATTGGCTGCAAAGCTGCCCTTGGCCAGGAACGCATCCACCTGGGCCGCAATGGTCGGCGTGGACGCGTCGCCCGCTGCATCGGGCGTGGCTGCCAGACGCGCATTGCCCTGCGCATAGCTCAGGCCACCGGCCGAAGCGCTGGTCAGCGTCTTGCCATAGCGGTCGGCCACTTGGAGCGTCCAGTTGTTGATGCTGCCGTCGTTGATCGTGTAGCGCGTGCCTTTCTGGCCAACGTCGCTGTGGGCGTCGCCAAAGGCAATGAAACGATCGGGTGTGATGGCCGATTCGGTGGTGCTCGATCCGCAAGCCGCCAGCAAGGCTGCTGCGGCACAGGCGGCTGCGAGGACGCTGCGGCGCATCCAGTGTTTTGCCATGGTGTGTGTTCTCCGATAAGGCTGGCTAGTTTAACGATCTGCCACGTCCACGTGCGTTCATGCCGCAGCGCGCTGCAGGCGGTCGCGCACGCCTTCCCATTCGGTCGCTTCGGGAGGCGCCTCCACCCAGATCAGCCGCACGCCCGCATCGTCGAAACCCCGTAGCACAGCAAACAGCTGCTGGGCGGTGGCCTCGGCGTCGTCGGGCATGCGGCGTATCAGCACGCGCGATGAGGCGCTCTTGAGCGGGGCGCGGGCGTAGACCGCCAAGTGGGCGGCGTCAGCGCCCAGGATGTCGAGGCCCGCTTGCAGAGCGCGCGCGTTCATCAGGCGCACCGTCGCCTGCGGCGCGTAGTGCGATTCCAACGTACCCGACGCACGCGGCGTGTGGGCAGGCAGATCGTCTCTGGACAGCAACTTTCGTCCGCAAATGGCCTCGATTTGCGCGCGGGTGATGGCGCCAGGGCGCAGCAGCACCGGCGCGCCGCGCGTGCAGTCGACGATGGTCGATTCAATGCCTACGGCGCAGGCGCCGCCGTCGAGTACCAGCAGCTCGTTGCCCAGCTCGTCCTGTACGTGCTGGGCCGTGGTGGGGCTCACGCGGCCAAAGCGGTTGGCGCTGGGCGCGGCCAG
>JBATPF010000052.1:0-16939 GCA_049291355.1 Giesbergeria sp. | reverse complement strand
GTCCACGCCCATGACCCAGGGAATCACTGGCCGGCCAGTGATGCGCGCCCACAGCGCGCGCAGGCCCCACAAAGCCGCCAACAGCAGCACGGCCGTCAGCAGGCTGAGAAACACCACCAGCCCGGCCACAAGGACCACGGCACGCAGCAACCAGCTGGCAAGTCGGTTCAACACTTGGTCCAAAACGGCTTCCGGTAAATTTCCACAAAAAAATATCAGCAAGAATGGCTGCCAGCGCTTATGCAGTAAGCGCTGGCAGCTATTCTTTTTAACTCACTTTGGCGCGTCTTCCGCTTGCGACTGCCCGCTGAAATGAAACACCCCCGGCGCCTGCACCGGATCGACATCCACCGCAATCACACTCTTGGGCAGGAACTTGCCTTCCAGCAAGAGTTTGGAGAGCGGATTCTCAATGCGCTGCTGAATGGCGCGCTTGAGCGGCCGCGCACCAAACACCGGGTCGAACCCGACCTTGGCAAGTTCGGCAATGGCCGTCTCCGACACCTGCAGTTCCAACTCCATCTTGGCCAGCCGAGCTTGCAAAATTTGCAGCTGAATGCGCGCGATGGACTCGATGTGCGCAGCATCCAGCGCGTGGAACACCACCGTCTCGTCGATGCGGTTCAAGAATTCGGGTCGGAAATGGTTCTTGAGTTCCCCCCAGACCGCATCTTTGATGTCGTCTGAATCCTGCCCCACCATGGCCTGGATCAGGTGCGAGCCGATGTTGCTGGTCATCACGATCACCGTGTTCTTGAAGTCCACGGTGCGGCCCTGGCCGTCGGTGAGACGCCCGTCGTCGAGCACCTGCAGCAGCACGTTGAAAACGTCCGGGTGCGCTTTTTCCACCTCGTCGAGCAGCAGCACCGCGTACGGTTTGCGGCGCACGGCTTCGGTCAGGTAGCCGCCCTCTTCGTAACCCACGTAGCCGGGCGGCGCGCCGATCAGGCGAGCGACCGAGTGCTTCTCCATGAATTCGCTCATGTCGATGCGGATCAAATGGTCTTCGCTGTCGAACAAGAAGCCCGCCAATGCCTTGCACAGCTCGGTCTTGCCAACGCCCGTGGGGCCAAGGAACAAAAAACTGCCCGTGGGGCGGTTCGGATCGGACAAGCCCGAACGCGAGCGGCGGATGGCGTTGGCCACAGCGGCAATCGCTTCGTCCTGGCCCACCACGCGCTCGTGCAGCTTGGTTTCCATTTGCAGCAGCTTGTCGCGTTCGCCCTGCATCATTTTGGAGACCGGAATGCCGGTGGCGCGGCTCACCACTTCGGCGATTTCCTCGGCGCCCACCTGGGTGCGCAGCAGCCGGTTGGGCGTGTGCGCGCCGGCGCCTGATTCCTTGTCCTGCGCCTCCTTGAGCTGCTTTTCCAGCTCGGGGAGCTTGCCGTATTGCAGCTCGGCTACCTTGTTGAAGTCGCCCTTGCGCTTCCACTCTTCGATCTGCAGCTTGGCGTGTTCCAGCTCTTCGCGCACATGCTGGCTGCCCTGGGCCTGGGCTTTTTCCTGCTGCCAGATTTCATCGAGATCGGCGATTTCCTTTTGCAGGGTGACGATTTCTTCCTCGATCAGGCCAAAGCGCTTCTGCGAGGCTTCGTCTTTTTCCCGGCGCACGGCTTCGCGCTCGATCTGCAGCTGGATCAGGCGCCGGTCGAGCCGGTCCATCACCTCGGGCTTGGAGTCGATTTCGATCTTGATTTTGGCGGCGGCCTCGTCAATCAGGTCAATCGCCTTGTCCGGCAGGAAGCGGTCGGTGATGTAGCGGTGCGAGAGCTCGGCGGCGGCGACGATGGCCGGGTCGGTGATCTCCACGCCGTGGTGCAGCTCGTAACGCTCCTGCAGGCCGCGCAGGATGGCAATGGTGGCCTCGACGCTGGGTTCTCCGACGATGATTTTCTGAAAGCGGCGTTCCAGCGCAGCGTCTTTCTCGATGTACTTTCGGTATTCGTCGAGCGTGGTCGCACCCACGCAGTGCAGCTCGCCGCGCGCCAAGGCCGGTTTGAGCATGTTGCCCGCGTCCATGGCACCTTCGGCCTTGCCGGCGCCGACCATGGTGTGCAGTTCGTCGATGAAGACTATTGTTTGCCCTTCGTCCTGCGCCAGCTCCTTGAGCACGGTTTTGAGGCGCTCTTCAAACTCGCCGCGGAACTTGGCCCCCGCGAGCAAGGACGCCATGTCGAGCGAGAGCACGCGCTTGCCCTTGAGCGAATCGGGCACTTCGCCCGCGACGATGCGCTGCGCCAGGCCTTCGACAATGGCCGTCTTGCCGACGCCGGGCTCGCCGATCAGCACCGGGTTGTTCTTGGTGCGGCGCTGCAGCACCTGGATGGCACGGCGGATCTCGTCGTCACGGCCGATCACCGGGTCGAGCTTGCCGGCGCGGGCGCGCTCGGTGAGGTCGATGCAGTATTTTTTCAGGGCTTCGCGCTGGCCTTCGCCCTCGGCGCTGTCCATTTTTTGGCCGCCGCGCACGGCTTCGATGGCCGCCTCCAGGCTCTTGCGCGTGAGGCCGTTTTCCTTGGCAATGCGGGCCGCGTCGCCCTTGGCGTCCGTCAGCGCGAGCAGAAACAGTTCGCTGGCAATGAAGTTGTCGTCGCGCTTGATGGCTTCCTTCTCGGTCGCCTGAAGTACGCGGCCGAGTTCGGGGCCGCCCTGGACCTGGTCCTGCCCCGTTACCTGGGGCAGGCGCTTGACGGCGGTTTCGGCCGCCGCCAGCAGACCGGACACGTTGGCACCGGCACGCTCGAGCAGCGCGCGCGGGCCGTCGTCCTGGCGCAGCATGGCGACGAGCAGGTGCACGGGTTCGATGTAGGCGTTGTCGTGCCCCAGCGCAAGCGTTTGCGCGTCGGACAGGGCTTCCTGAAATTTGGTGGTGAGTTTGTCGAGACGCATGGGTGTGGTTCCTCCAGATTGCTGGGCACGTGGGGCGAAGTCGAGCGTATTTCAAGCGGTCCACGCACCGAGGGCTTGCGCCACGTCATGTTGTGCACGAGCCAGGAGCGCGCACCGAAACTATCAAATCAATAGCTACCAACGCATGATGGTATTGCGCTAGAGGCCATTTAGGCACTATTTTTTCGGGGCAGCGGCTGTCAGACACCCGGCGCGGTCACCGCCGTGCTCCAGGCCGAAGGTGCGGGGGCCTTCAGCGCCGTGCTGGCGAGCGACAGCAAGTCGTTAAAGCGCTGCCCCTGGACCAGCACATGCTGGCGCGCAGTCTGGGCTGCGGCCTCGCCGTCGCCCCTTTGCAAGGCGGCCACGATCTGGCGGTGCTCTTGCAGCGACTGGCCCATGCGGTTGCGCAGCTGCAGCTGCAGCCGGCGGTAGGGCTTGAGCCGGTTCTTCAGCGCCAGCGTCTGCTGCACCAAAAAGGCATTGCCGCAGGCCTGGTAAATGAGCTGGTGGAAATGCTCGTTGGCGTAGTAGTACGCGTTGATGTCCTGGATATTGCACTGCGCTGCACATTCCGCCAGCGCGGCTTCCACCTCGTGCAGCACGGCGGCTGTCGCGCGCCGCGCTGCCAAGCGCGCGCATAGGGCTTCAAGCTCGGCCATCACCTCGAACATCTCAATCAACTCGGCAATGCCGATCTGCGTCACGAACGTGCCGCGCTTGGGCTGCACGGCGACCAGCCCGCTGGTTTCGAGCTGCTGCAAAGCTTCACGCACCGGCGTGCGCGAGACGCCGAAACGCGCCATCAGCTCCTCGATTTGCACCTGCTCGCCTGGGCGCATGCGCCCGTTCACGATGTCGTCTTCCAGCTGGTCACGCACCTGCTGGACGCGGCTTCGGGTCTGGGAGACAGAAAGGGTGGCCATGGGGGTTTGCAGCTGCGGTGCTGGGGTAATTCCTAGGCGTGCCGGGAACTTGATACATATAACATGACATAAATTTTATACAACAAACGGCCGCAAGGCACTGGAGACAAACCATGACCAAGCCCTTTTTTCGCCCCCTGACCCGCACAGTGGTTGCGGCCGCCGTCCTCGCCCTGGCCGGCGGAGCGCAGGCCGAGACGGTGCTGAAGCTGTCGCACCAGTTCCCGGGCGGCAAGGGCGACGTGCGCGACGAAATGGTGCAAATGATGGCGCGCGACGTGGCTGCAGCCAATGTGGACCTGGTCATCAAAGTCTTCCCCGGCTCCAGCCTGGTCAAACCCCAGGAGCAATGGAAAGCCATGCTGACCGGCCAGATCGACATGGCGTCGTTCCCGCTCGACTACGCCTCGGGCTTTCACCCGCAGTTCGGCGCCACGCTGATGCCGGGCCTGGTCAAGAGCCACGCCCACGCGCGGCGCATGAACGACTCGGCGTTCATGAAGGACATCAAGGCCGTCATCGAGCAGGGCGGCGTCAAGGTGCTGGCCGACGCCTGGCTGGCCGGTGCTTTTGCCAGCAAAGACCAGTGCATTCGCAAGCCCGACGATGCCAAAGGCCTGAAGGTGCGCTCGGCGGGCGCCACGTTCTCGCAGATGTGGGCGGGCGCAGGGGCCTCGGTGGTGTCGATTCCGTCGAGCGAGGTCTACAACGCCTTGCAGCAGGGCGTGATTTCCGCCACCGACACCTCCACCGGCAGCTTTGTTTCCTTCCGCCTGTACGAGCAGGTCAAGTGCATCACTGCGCCCGGCGACAACGGCCTGTGGTTCATGTACGAGCCGGTGCTCATTTCGATGAAGAGCTGGAACAAGCTCAACGATGCACAAAAGAAGGCGCTGACGACGGCGTCGAAGAAGGCAGAGGACTATTTCGAGGGCGAATCGAAAAAGATGGATGACAAGATGGTCGAGACCTTCAAGGCCAACAAAGTCGAGGTGGTGACCATGAGCGAGGCCGACGCCGACGCCTGGCGCGCCGTCGCCCAGACGACTTCGTACAAGAACTTTGCCGAGAAGGTGCCAGGCGGCAAGGATCTGATCGAGAAGGCGCTGAGTGTCAAGTAGTTCACCAGCGCCCACAGGCTCTGCCTCGCCAGCGCCGCTGTGGGTCGCCGCCGTCCATGCAACTTCGCGCCTGCTGGGTGTGGCGGCGGCCGGCATGATCCTGCTCTCGGTCATCGTGGTCTGCCAGATGGTGTTCGTGCGCAGCGTGCTGCACCAGTCGACCGTTTGGCAGACCGAGTTCGTGATGTACCTGCTGGTAGCCGCCACCTTCATCGGGGCCCCCTACATCCTGCTCACGGGCGGCCATGTCGCGGTCGATGTGCTGCCGCTGATGCTGCGCACACCGATGCGACGCGTGCTGCATGCCGTAGGCACGCTGATCGCGCTGGTTTTTTGCGGTTTTTTTCTGTATGCCTCGGTGCCCTGGTGGTACGAAACCTGGGTTTCGGGCCAAACCACCTCGTCGATCTGGCGGGCAAGGGTCTGGATTCCATACCTTTCCGTCCCCGTGGGTCTTGCCCTGCTCTGCCTGCAGTTGCTGGCCGAGCTGTGGATGGTGCTGACGCAGCGCGCCCACCCCTTCGGTCTATCGCCCGAAGACGTACTGTGAGCCCCGTGGAGACCTCATGAGTGCACTCACCATTGGGCTGCTGATTTTTGTTGCCACGGTGCTGGTCCTGGCCACCGGCATTCCGATTGCGTTCGGCCTGGGCGCAGTCGCCCTGCTGTTCATGGTGGCGTTCGATGGCTGGAGCAGCATCAATTTCGTGCCCGAGACCATTTTTGCCGGCCTGAGCGACTTCACGCTGGTCTCGTTGCCGATGTTCATCATCATGGGCGCGGCGGTGGCCAGCTCCCGCGCCGGCAGCGACCTGTACGAGGCCCTGTCGCGCTGGCTGCACCGCATCCCGGGCTCGCTGGTGATCTCGAACATCGGCGCCTGCGCGCTGTTCTCGGCGCTGACGGGGTCGTCCCCCGCCACCTGCGCAGCCATCGGCAAGATGGGCATCCCCGAAATGCGCAAGCGCGGCTACGACGCCGATCTGGCCACGGGTGCCATTGCGGCCGGTGGCACGCTGGGCATCTTGATCCCGCCGAGCATCACCATGATCCTCTACGGTATCGCGTCGGAAACCTCGATTGGCCGGCTTTTTCTCGCGGGCGTACTGCCCGGCCTGATGCTGACCGGCCTGTTCATGGCCTGGGCGCTGTTCATCAGCTGGAAACGCGGCACGGTGCTGGTCGACGCCAACCGCGTCTACAGCATGAAGGAGAAGTTTGAACTGGTGCCCCGGCTGCTGCCCTTCATGGCCGTCATCGCCGGTGTGGTGTACGCGCTGTATGGCGGCATCGCCACGCCCTCGGAGGCGGCTGGCGTAGGCGCTGCGCTGTGCCTGGCCATGGTGATCGTGATCTACCGCGTGTGGCGGCCCATGGACCTGTGGGCCATCCTGCGCGACGGCCTGCGCGAGTCCGGCATGCTGATGCTGATCATGGGCACCTCAATCTTGTTCGGCTACATGATGTCCTCGCTGCAGGTCACGCAGTCGGTGGCGCAGGCGATCGGCGAGATGCACGCCAACCGCTGGCTCATTCTTGCCGCCGTCAATCTGCTGCTGCTGGTCGCCGGCATGTTTTTGCCGCCCGCCGCCATCATCCTGATGACCACGCCTATCCTCATGCCGGTGATCACCGCGGCGGGGTTCGATCCGATCTGGTTTGGCGTGGTGCTCACCATCAACATGGAACTGGGTCTGATCACGCCACCGGTGGGCCTCAACCTCTTCGTCATCAACGGCATCACGCCCGACGTGCGCCTGCCCACCATCCTGAAGGGGGCCTTTCCCTTCATGCTGTGCATGGTGGTGGCCATCCTGATCCTGTGCTTGGTGCCCGAGATTGCCACCTGGCTGCCCAAAGCGTTGATGGGCTAACGAGGCAGAAGAACCCATGCTTGAACAATTGCTCCGCCTCGCCCAAAAAGCGCGCACGGACCACGCCATCAAACCCTTGGTCAACGCCTGCCGCCGACTGCTTTCGGAGCATGGCCAGGCCAATGTGTACGACCTGGCCCTGCAAGTCATCGAAGGCTACCGGGCATTGCCACCCGGGCGGCGCGAGACCTTTTTCGCGGCGCTCGCCACCGGCTTTGGGCCGGTCCCCGATGCCGTGCTCAGCGCGGCCACGCAGTATGCAAAGGCGCCGACGGCCGAGCATCTGGCCGCACTGACGGCGGCGGTCGAGCCGCCTCGGCAAGAGCTGCTGCGCCGCGTCAATCGCGCCCCCGGCGGCACTGCGATGCTGCTGTCCATGCGCAACGATTTGCTTGCGCTGCGCAAAAGCAACCCCGAGCTGGCTGCTGTGGATGCAGATTTTCTGCACCTGCTCAGCTCCTGGTTCAACCCCGGCTTCCTGCGGCTCGAACGCGTGGACTGGCAATCGAGCGCTGCGCTGCTGGAAAAACTGATTCAGCACGAGGCGGTGCACGCCATCGTCGGCTGGGAAGATTTGCGCCGCCGCGTCCAGACCGACCGCCGGTGCTATGCGTTCTTCCACCCCCAGTTGGCCGGCGAGCCATTGATCTTCGTGGAAGTCGCTCTGGTGAGCGATATGGCCGACGCCATTGCGCCGCTGATCGCAGCGCAGCCCGAAGCACCGCTGCCCGCCAACGCCAAAACCGCGGTGTTCTATTCCATCAGCAACTGCCAGCCAGGGCTGCGCGGCGTGTCGCTGGGCAACTTTTTGATCAAGAAGGTTGTAGACCAACTGCGCCTCGAGCTGCCCCAACTCAAAACCTTCTGCACCCTTTCGCCGGTGCCGGGTCTGGCGCATTGGCTGGCCAAGGCACTGCCCGCTGAGGGCCCTTGGGTCGGTGCGCGCGCACGCGCGGTGGACTGGTTAGCGCAGCAACATGGCACGCCAACGACCGAAAGCCTGGAGCACATGGACAAGGCCCTGCAGGCCGACTTTGCCAGCCTGTGCGCGCACTACCTGGTCCACCAATCGCATGCACCCCTGGCCGACCCGGTCGCACGCTTTCACCTGGACAACGGTGCGCGCCTGGAGCGCATCCATTTCGCCGCAGACCTCTCCCGCAAAGGCCTCAAGCAATCGTTCGGACTGATGGTGAACTACCTCTACGAAGTCGCAGAGCTCGAAGCGCGCCACGAGCAATTTGCCGAAAAGAAAGTCAGTCACTCCTCCACCGTCAAGCGCCTGCTCAAACCCGCCGCCTGATTTCCACAGAACTGCCTTCCATCGCCATGCCTTCACACAATCTCTACGCCCTGTTCCGCAACGCCTTTGGCAAGCACCTGGAGCGCACCGCCATCGAGACCGACGAGGGCGCGCGCTACTGTTTTGCCGATCTGGACCAGCAATCGTCCCGCATGGCCTGCTGGCTGGAAAGCCTGGGCGTTGCTCCCGGTGATCGCGTGGTGGTGCAAGTAGAAAAATCTGTCCCAGCCCTCATTTTTTACCTGGCCTGCTTGCGCTCCGGCGTGGTCTATGTCCCGCTCAACACGGCCTACCAATCGGCCGAATTGAGCTACTTTCTTGAAAGTGCCGAGCCCCGGCTGTTCGTGGTGGACCCAGCCAAGGCGCAGGCCCTGGGTGAACTGGCCGCCCGCTTGAACGTGCCCCATGTGGCGACGCTGGGGGCCGACGGCCAGGGCACGCTCGTAGACGCAGCGCAGGGCCGGAGCACCGATCACACCCTCTGCGATGTGTCAGCCGACGCTGTCGCGGCCATCCTCTACACCAGCGGTACCACCGGCCGCAGCAAAGGTGCGCAGCTGACGCACCGCAACCTCAGCTCCAACGCACAGACACTGCACGCACTGTGGGGCTGGGAGCCGGGCGACGTACTCATCCATGCCCTGCCCATCTTCCATGTGCATGGCTTGTTCGTGGCGGTGCATTGCGCGCTGCTCAATGCCAGCACCATGCTCTGGATGGGCAAATTCAAACCCCAGCAGGCACTGGAATGGTTTGCACGAGCCACCGTGTTCATGGGCGTGCCGACCCTTTACGTCCGTCTGCTGCAAGAGGCAGCGCTCACGCCCGAGCGCTGCGCGCACATGCGCTTGTTCATCAGCGGTTCCGCGCCGCTGCTGGTCGACACCTTTCGTGAGTGGCAGGAGCGCAGCGGCCACACCATTCTGGAGCGCTACGGCATGAGCGAGACCTCGATGCTCACCTCCAACCCTTACCACCAGGCCGATGGGCCCCGCATGGCCGGCACCGTGGGCCGTCCGCTCCCCGGTGTAGAGCTGCGCTGCATGAACCAGGAGCAGCAGCCCTGCGCCGTGGGCGAAGTCGGTGGAATCGAGGTGCGCGGCCCCAACGTGTTTCCCGGCTATTGGAAAATGCCCGAAGCAACAGCCAAGGAATTCACCAGCGACGGCTGGTTCCGCACGGGCGACGTGGGCCAGGTGGACGCCAACGGCTATGTCACCATCGTAGGCCGCAGCAAGGATCTCATCATCACCGGCGGCTACAACGTCTATCCGGCCGAGGTCGAGAGTTACCTCAACGAGCTGGGCGGCGTGGTCGAATCGGCCGTGATCGGCTGCCCGCACCGCGACTTTGGCGAAGGCGTGGTGGCGGTGGTGGTTCCACAACCGGGAGCGCAGTTGGACGCCGAACAACTCATCGAGGCGGTCAAGGCCCAAATTGCCGGATTCAAGGTACCCAAGCGGCTGTTTTTCGTCAAGGAACTGCCGCGCAATGTGATGGGGAAAGTGCAGAAAAAGGCGCTGCGCGAGACGTACGCACATATATTCGATGGCCAGTAGGGCATCTGAAGGCGCTATTCATAAGATAGCTTTATATCAAGTATGCGATTGCGCTAGAGGCCACTTTCATTCAAGTTTTTGATGCGCAGCCTCGATTCTCTCGCGTTGCTTGGCCCCATAACCCAGCGCGCCGACGCCGCGTCAGCGCGGCCCATGCGCTGCCGCTGCGGTCTGCATGCGCAGGCGCACGCCTTCGTAGCCAGCCGATGCAATGCGGGCGCACAGATCGGCCCAGTCGCAGCCCGCACACGCGCCACGAATATCGCCGCTGGCGTACGCCGTGCGCAGGCGGGTGAGCAAGGCTGCATCCAGCCGCAGGTGGCTGCCTCCGCCCAGCGACCCGCCCAGCAGCGGAGCCAGTTCTTGCGCCGCACGCTGATCGCGCACCCGCACATCGGCTCCATGGCAATGTGCACAGGCACCCTCGCTCTCGCACAGCGGAGCACAAACGGCATCCGGCCCTTCCACCAGAAACACCTCCTCGCCAGCGGCCAGGCGGCTTGCGAGACCATCGAAGTTGTGTACGAACTCAGGGCTGTAGCCATTGCCGGCGTACGTCAGCATGCACAGCAGATGGTGGGCGCGCAGCGCAACCGTCACGCGCGCGGCAGTTTGGCGCGTGCCGAGTGCCACAGCGCCAGCGTGGCAGCACCCAGGGCCGACTTGACGACATCGCCCACCAGAAAGGGCAGCACGCCCAGCTGCCAACCCTTGGCCGCGCCGATCATCGCGCCGAGCCATGCGCCACCCATCAGCAAAATCAAGGTGGTGCACAGCAGCATCGCCCAAAAGGCGCGCAGCGGACGGGCACCATCCCAGCCACGCGCAGCCAGCCAGCCCATCAGCATCGCCGCCAGCGGAAACGCCAGCAAATAGCCTGCCGTCGGGCCAAAGAAAGGCGCCAGCCCACCTTTGCCACCTGCCAGCACGGGCATGCCGAGCGCCGCCTCCAGCAGCCAGGCCAGCACGGTCAGACCACCCAAGCGCCAGCCGTACAGCGCACCAACCATCAACACCGCAAAGGTTTGCAGCGACACCGGCACCGGCTGCATCGGGATGCTGACGTAAGACGAAGCGGTGAGCGCCGCCGTGCCGCCCAGAACCAGGCCCAATTGGCGAACGACATTGGGAAGGCGCGACACGGGCGCGGCGACAGCACTGGAGAGATCTTGAGACATGGGTTCCTCTGGAATGATGATGGAGTTAGGGGCGACACCCACTGCGCATCCATGCCGCTTTGGCCTGGGTGAGCTCCGTGCCGCGGCCGCATTGTAAACCCGATAGATTTATTTTGGTTTACATAATTATTCATTTTTAATCCTGTTTTTTCCGTGCCTCGCTCTGCAAGCCTGGGCACAGGCTTCGACCTTCATCCGCCCCCGTCGGCACCTTTGCGCTGATGCACACTCGGTGGATGCCATCCGAACCGCCCGCCCGAGAACTGCTGCGCCAACTGGCCACCGGCAACGCTGTGTCTGGCGAAGCGCTCGCCGCCCAGTTGGGCGTGACAAGGGCAGCGGTCTGGAAGCAGATTGCCGCCCTGCGGGCACTCGGATTGCCGATCGAGGCACGCAGCCGCGCCGGTTACCGGATGCCCTGGCCCCTGCAGCTGCTGCACCTTCCATTGATCGCGTCCAAGCTGGGCACGGCCCCTGATTCGCCCGTCCACCTGCATTGGGAGCTGGATTCGACCCAGGATGAGCTGGCACGCCTTCTGCCCGATGCGCCCGACCTGACGGTGGTCTTGGCCGAGTACCAAACGCTCGGGCGCGGGCGGCGCAGCCACGGCTGGCTCTCGCCGCCGGGGCTGGGTATTACCCTCTCGTGCTTGAAGCACTTTGACGGTGGCCCGGCCGTGCTGTCGGGGCTGTCCATCGCCATGGGCGTATGCGTGGTGCAGGCGCTGACCCGTGCCGGGGTCCCTGGGCTACAGCTCAAGTGGCCCAACGACGTGGTGACCGACCAAGGCAAGCTGGCCGGTATCCTGATCGAGGTCAGCGGCGAATACGATGGTCCGAGCGTGGTGCGCGTGGGAGTGGGCTTGAATGTGCGCCTGTCGCCCACCGTGCACAGCACGCTCGATCAGGCCGTGACCGACCTGGCCACGCTGTGCGGCGGCACGCCGCCCGACCGCAACGAGCTGGCGGCACGCGTCATTGAATCCCTGCGCATCGGCCTGCTGCGTTTCGAGCAAGAAGGCCTGGCCCCCTTTGCACAGGATTTCGCGCACATGGACTGGCTGGCCGGCAAGCCCCTGAGTGTGCGCGGCCCGCACGGCATGCAGTCGGGCACAGGACATGGCATCGACGCACGCGGTGCGCTGCGCGTGGAGATCGACGGCTGCATCACCTCCATCTACAGCGACACTGTGTCAGTGCGACCCGAAAAAGGGTGACGCGTGGCCGCTGCGGCTGCGGCTGCGGCTGCGGCAAGATGCTTTAACGCTCTGCGTTGCTGGCCTCAATGCCCCAGCGCGCCAACGCCGCGTCGTCGCTGACCCGCGCATCCACCCAGCGCGCGCCTTGCGGCGTGGTTTCCTTCTTCCAGAACGGCGCCTGGGTTTTGAGGTAATCCATCAAAAATTCGCAGGCCTGAAAACTCTGACCGCGGTGCGCAGAACTCACGGCCACCAGAACGATCTGGTCCAGCGGCGCAAGGACGCCAACGCGGTGGATCACCCGCGCGCCATAGATGTCGAAGCGCGCAAACGCCTCCTGCACCATGGCCTCGATGGAGCGCTCGGTCATGCCGGGGTAATGCTCCAGTTCCATCGCCGCCACGCCGTGCTGCGGCCCATTGCGATCGCGCACCGTGCCAACGAAACTGCACACTGCGCCCACGCGGCCATCGTGCTTGCGAAGCGCGGCGACCTCGGCACTCAGATCAAAGTCCTCGGTCTGGATGGTGATGTGGATGGGGTTCATGGCGGGGCGGCGGGTCGATCAAGGCGAGCGGTGCAGGCGGGGCGCGGCCATCAGCGCTCGGGCGTCTTCCACCTGGCCAGCGAAATGGCGCAGTGCGGGCGTAGCGGGCAAGCCGGCAAGCAAGGCCTGTAGCCGCACAATGTCGCCCGACGTGGGCGCCACTTGCGTCTGCGCCAGGGCCGCAGGCAAATTGCCGGCCTTGACCAGCGCCAACACCTTGAGCGCCCAGGCGTTCTTGTCACGCGTTGCCATAAGCCCGTCCTGCAGAATTAATGTGTAGCATTGCCCGCCACTGTAACGGCATCCCCATGGCAACCCAGACAATCGACATCCCCGGCTACAAGCTCTTTCCCTCGCCGCGCAACCGCCACCGCGACGTGTTTGGTGTGCAGGTGTTTGTGCCCTACCCTTACGCACTCATCGTCTTGGATGATTTTCATTTTGCAGGCAAGGCGACACTGTTTGCCGCCTGCCGCGCCAGCGACGGCAAGATGGGGCAGTTGGTGAGCTTCGAGCAGGCAGCAGACTGTGAAAAGTTCGAGCGGCTGTTCACGCCCGACTGACGCCACGCGCACGGCCATGCAGGAACACGACAACCAGATATTCGTCCCGCCGAGCTTCATCGCGCTCTACGCTGACGCGCGTGGCCGGCTGCGCGAGAGCGCCGACGTAGTGCGCCAACGCTACGAATTGTGCGAAGACCTGGCGAACCACCTCGTTGAGCACGCCCAGACGCTGTACCATGTGCAAGCGCCTTCAGAGGCCGAGGTGCTGCGCCGCATTTATGCCGGCCTGGCGGACCGCGAATCCGGCTTCACCACAGCAGAAGCCACGTGGGTGCTCGTTCGTCTGGCCGAACTGCTGGCCTGGCCCTGCCCCGTTCTGCCTACCGAACCGGACGTAAAGGCCGAAGAACTCTGAAAAAGTGTGACTTGCCGCGTTGTTGGGCCACTCTACTGTTCCAGATGAAAGCCGCCCTTGGGCTTGAAAACGCCACAACCGATCACCTGGGTCTGCCCCAAGGGCAAGATGAACGAGGTTTTTTCATCGACCACCTTGGTCACCGGATTGACCACCTCATAGTCCACCCAGTCGCCTCCGCGCTGCGCAGCGGCAAAAAATTCGCGCAAGACCAGATCGCCATCCAGGCCGGGCACTTCGTGCACCGTTTTCCCAACGCGCTCCGGGCTGGAGCCAAACACCTGGTAGACGCCCTGTTGATCGAATACAAAAATGTACTGATCCCGGTCCCGAAATTCGCCGGCCGGGTCATGAAACTGGCGTGCGGCGCCTGCGAGGCCGCATTCTTTTACCAGCGCGGCCGCTCGGTGCACCAGGGCATGGGCTTCGTCGGCAGTGCCGCGGCGCAAACGAATGGCGGCCACCGAGGCACTGAGACTCGATGACCGATCCGCCAAGCCCTTTGTGGATTGCAGCGCCCCTTCCACCATGCTGCCATTGCGCTGGGTGATCTCATCGAGCTCGCGCACGGCCTGCGCCACCTCGTTCAGAGACATGCTTTGCGCGCTGCTGGCCTCGCTGATGTCGGTCAGCCCCTGTGCCACTTCGCGCACCCCGTGAACCACGGTGCGCAAATGGGTCTTGACGGCATCGATGCGCGCTACCCCGGTATCGACCTGGCCGCCCGAGCTGGCAATCAATTCGCGAATCTCGCGCGCTGACGTGGCGCTGCGCTGCGCCAAGGTGCGCACCTCGCTGGCAACCACGGCAAAACCGCGCCCAGTCTCACCCGCCCGCGCGGCTTCCACGGCCGCGTTGAGGGCAAGAATATTGGTTTGGAAGGCGATGCCATCGATGACGTTGACGATCTCCCCCATGCGCCGGGAGCCCGCGGCGATCTCGGCAATGGCGGTCACGGCGACCTCCATGGCTCCCGCTCCGGCGTCCGCCTCATCGCGCACGCGGCGCGTCAGGGCATCCACCTCTTTGGATCGCGCAGCCGTTCCCTGCACCGATTCACTCAGCGCGGCAATGCTGGCGCTGGCCTGTTCCAGGCTCGCCGCCTGGGCCTCGGTACGCTGGGACAGATCCAGCATGTTGGCTGTGAGCCCGGCGCCCGCCTGGGAAACGAACAAGGCCTGGTTGCGTATGGTCCCCACCAGGCCCGAAAAGTTCTCGTTCATCGATTCGAGGTGGCGCCCCGCCAGAGCCAGATCATCGCGGCCCGGCACCACCACGGTCTGCGACAAATCGCCGCGCGCGTTGTTGCGGGCCACCTGGCCCAGCGCCGCGACAGAGTCGAGCAAGTTGGCGGCAAAAGCCGCATACAAATAGGCAGACAGGCCCCACACCACCGCTGCCAGCACTGCACGCGCGGAAAACTGCGCATCGGCAAGACCTGGCCATGCCATCCATAAAGCGGCGGCCGGAAAAAGCACCAAGGCCAGCACGGCCAGCAACAAGAGCCGCGTCCGCAAGGACATGCGCCGCAGCAACCAGGAAGGCGGGAAGAGCAAGGGTTCGAGGGCGCGCATGGGGTCTCCCGTTGGTCTGCTGCTGGAAAGACTTCGCCTTTAGGGATACCCGATCCAGCCAGTGCAGCAAGCCTACTGCGTGTTGCTCAAGCGAGCACGGGGGAATCCGATGATCTTTTTTTGATCCGCCGCACAAGTTATTTCAACCAGCCACCGGATTCTGTTGCCTTGCGACAAGGCCCTGCAATGGCCAGCCACATCCGGCAGCATGGGGGAAGAAAAGCGGCAATACGCAGTTAGAACATCCCCCTAATTTGCGGCTAAGGAATGTCTGCCAGCATCCACGCCACTTCACCGCGCACAGCGACCCCCCGCCCCATGCCAAGCATTTGCCCCCCTACGCCAGCGCTATCGCTGGCGCAGACACCGCTCGCAGTCGATGAATTTGCACGCTGGAAGGGCAAACGCCCTTGGGGAGCCCCAGGTTCCTGGGGCCCCGTTGCGCTGGCGCTGCTGGTATTTGGGCTCGTCTGGCTGGCACTGCTGTCGTTCGTCAGCCTGTCCCCGCCGACCGACAACATCGAGCAACTCACGTGGGTGCACTCTTTGGAGGGCGGGTATTACAAGCACCCGCCGCTGCCTACCTGGCTGCTCTGGATTCCGGCACGGCTGTTTGGCATCAACGCCCTCACCAGCTACGCCGTCGGTGCGGCCTGCACACTCGCCAGCATGGCCGTGATGTGGCGGCTGCTGTGCCAGCTGCTGGGTGAACGTTACGCCACCATTGCGCTATTGGCAGCGCTGTGCATCACCTACTACAACGGAAGGCTGTACTACTACAACCACAACGTCGTGTTGATGGTGTTTGTGGCGGCCAGTGCGGCCGTTTACTGGCAGGCTTTCCGCACTGGCCTGACACGGTGGTGGGTGGCACTGGGCCTGGCCATGGGGCTGGGCGCACTGGCCAAATACCAGATTGCGGTATCAGTGGCCTGTATTCTTGCGTTCTGGTTGCACCAGCGCAGTTGGCGGGTGCTCTCGCAGCGGCGTGGTTTTTTGCTGGCAACCTTGGTGTCCATGATGGTGTTCACGCCACACATACTTTGGCTGCGTGCCCATGATTTCGCACCCATCCAGTACGCAACAAGTTCGTCTCTAGGGGTTCACTTGCAAGGGCTGCCCCGCTGGATCGACTCAACGCATTGGGTCGTCGATCAGCTCCTGAACCGGGCGCTGCCCGCATGGATGCTGCTGGGCCTGACGGTTGTCTACTTGCGGCGCCAAGCACCTCGCAGCCAAGCCTTGCCGAGCACGATGCCCCCTGAACCAGACGCTGCCAGCCGGGTATTTCTGCTGATTTACGGGTTCGGCCCGCTGGTCTTCATGTTCGCCATGGGACTCTTGACGGGGGCTCAGCTTCAATTGCATTGGGGCACTCCCTTTCTGCTCTTTGCCGTACCGGCGGTTATGGAGCTTGCCGGTCAGCGTGTGGTGTGGCGAGCCGTTTCGATGCGCCGTGTCACCCTCACGTTCGCTGCACTGCAAGTCGTGCTGCTGCTGCAGGACGGGCTGTCCTCTCCGCGTGGGCCGACGGTATTTCAAGACGGCCATTGGCGCACGTTTGACAGCGTGGCATTGGCGCACGCCGTGGAAGGGCCTGCCCGTGCAGAATTGAACGGCAAGATCTGCGTCGTCTCCGGACCGCCCGCCGTGGTGGGAGCGTTGGCGCTGCAATTGGCAGACCGCCCGAGGGTGCTGATTGATGGCCGCTATGACCGTGAAGCCACCTCGATTTCCTGATCCAGTCAGAAGTAGAGGTTGGGGAATTGTTTCACACGGTACTCGACAGGCGGAACCCGGCCTAGTGATTCATGTGAACGGTGGTGGTTGTAGCGGTGTAGCCAG
>JBATPF010000051.1:0-2924 GCA_049291355.1 Giesbergeria sp. | reverse complement strand
TGGCCATGCACTGGGGCGTCTGCCCACCAGCGTTAGCACAGCGGCGTACATTTCTGTTGAGAACATCGGAAACTTGCTCGCATAAGCGTGCAGTTCCTCGTCGGTCATGGCATCAAGGTCCACCTGCGCTGTCGCCTTTTCGATCTTAGCCACCCGGTTTTCAAGTTTAGTCATGGGTTGCCTTGATGTGTCGAGCACGCCTTAAAAAGTGCTCTTCGGTTTCATCTTCCTTGCGTTCGAATATCCCACCTCTCCAGAGTCGGGCACCCACGGTGCTGCGTGAGGGGGACAAAAACATGACGCTGATTCGCGGCGGCACCACCGTGCGCTCGGTGATCTCCAGTACTTTGATGCGCCTCTCAAGACTTGCCATGTCTGCTCTCCAGTGCCTCTATGCGCGCCACCAGCTCGGTGCTCTCGACGATCTTGGCCACGCCGCCCAGCGCAGCGATGATCTGTGCGGCCTGACCCGGTGCAATGTCGCCAACAGCTGTCGAGCGCACTACGGCATGGGCCTGCTGGGCCAAATTTCCCTCGGGTATGTCCAGCGGGGTGGGCAGCTCCATAGGCCGCAAGCTGGGGAGCACGCGATCCAGCAGGATGCGGATGGCTTGCGGGTCGCCCGCCAATGCCTGCGCGCGCAGCACCTCAATGATCTGGTCCAGGTCCTTCGCCAGCTTGTCGCGCAACTCTGCGACCTTGCCGCGCCCGGCGGGGCGTCCGGGAGAAGCCTGATTGCCCTTGGCAAAGCGGCCGGACGGTCCACGCTCCGCCGTTTTCTTCCCGTTTTTATTCGGTGCGGTCATGACGAATTCCTGTTGCGGTGTTGGAATAAGCGCTCCACAGCGCAGCGCCGGTACCGCAGCGCAGGCCGTAGCCTCTACCTGCAGCGCAGCATGTCGGACAGCGCCAGTGATGGGCTTGATAGGCACGGTCGAGCTTGCACCAATCAACTGTGGAGATCTCGGGTGAGGGCGGTTGAAGTGCCTCGATCAA
Organism: Giesbergeria sp.; assembly: GCA_049291355.1. Lineage (GTDB taxonomy): Bacteria > Pseudomonadota > Gammaproteobacteria > Burkholderiales > Burkholderiaceae_C > Simplicispira. The sequence continues at coordinate 1,928 of JBATPF010000051.1, read as the reverse complement.
GCTGTCACGGTACGGCCGTATTTTTGGCAACCAGGCCGCGACAGCGGAACGTTTGCCAATGAGTTTCAACTGTCCGTCAACGAGGCGCAGCGCGAGGCCTGCGTCATGGGTCTGGCGGATCAGGGCGTCAACGCTCATACCGATTCCTCGACCACTTCATCGCTGGCGTTTTCATCGATGACACTTTCGGCGGATGTGCCCATGGAAACCGATTGAACCAATGAAACCGATTTGCAGGCCCAGCGTTCAGAAGAAGTAGTGCCTGATGCGCGCTCAAAACGCTGTCCATCCACAATGCGTCCTTGGTGCCGCGCAATCCACTTGCCCAAGCGGCGCCGGTTAATCTCGCCACGCTCCTCATATATTTCAAGCAGTACTTCTTTCAGCGCCTTTGCTTTTTCGTCCAAGGTGCTCTCGGCCCGCGCCACTGCTTCGCGGATCATGGCCGGGGTGCTGCCGAACACGCCACGCCACGCGTTCAGTAGGCGGCCCAGCGTCTCGCGGTCAGGATCTTGCGCAAGTTGCTCGAACACTCGCTCTGCCGGGTCTGGCAGGCCCAGCCACAGTAGCGGCTGCCTAACCCATGAGCTCCACTGCCCGTAGGACGCGAGTGATTTGCATGCAGTGACGGGGCCTCCCGCCACAATCCAGGCGCGGATTATGGTGAGTGCCAGCGATACGTACCTCTCGCGTGCAGCGCGTACGTTGCTCAGGGGGTCGCCGTCGAACTGCCGAGCAGCAGGCGTCTCGACTTGAGGGTCGAGCACGATAGTCACGCAGCGTCGCGCCATATCCCGAACCGCATCGACGTTGTTGCCGCTCGACAGGAAAAGCGCCCTCGTTCCCACAGTTGCGGTCTTGCTCACACCCAGGATGCGCCCCGTCAAATGGGCTTCGGTCAACGCGCTGCACAGCGACTTGTGCGGAATCAGGTCAGTGGTCAGGTTGTCGAACACCACCACCGATGGTGCGCAAAGCAGCGTCGCCAAGAGCAGCTTCTGACACTCCTCTTCGCTCCCCGGGAACGCTATGGCGCTGGGTGACGACGGCCCAGCGAACCCTGCCACGATGCTGGTCAGATAACTCTTCCCAGATGCAATCTGAGGCGCCTTGACGTGGAACATCGGCGCGGCAGTCAAACTCGGACGGATGGCGGCAGTCAGCATTGCACTCACTGCTGCCGCTTCATCGTGCGGTGTCCCAAAGGCGAACTCGGTCAGCAACCCGCGCAACTCCGCAAGAGCATCGAGTGCTTGTGCGCGAGACGGCGCTTCCGGCACTGAGAAAAAACGCGCATCAAACACAGCGAAGAGGCCTGTGGATGCGTCGAAACCAGCCTCTCGAACCATGCTGCCGTCTGGGCGTAGGTGTGGCTGGCGCGCAAGACCTGATAGTGCAGACAGATGCTGATAGCTCTCGGAATCGTAGAGCACCTGCACATGGCGCGCCGGTGGATCACAAACTACAAGATCCTTCGCTCGGGCGTCATAACGCTGCCAGCATGCCGCTTCCGACAAAGCCCGCAGCAGTGCAGGCTGCGACACAGGTCGGATCGTGGTTTCATTGCTTTCTGGGTCCGTGGCAACGCCCACGATCAAACCGCCTCGTTGGTAGTAGCGCCCACTCCCCGCCACGACACTCTCGGCTGCATCAACGATGCGGTGGAGCTCGCCCGCTTCTACTTTGATTGTGGGTTTGTGCTTCGCCGCCTGAAACGAAACGCCGAGGAAGTCCAGCACCGCGCCTATGCGATATTGACCGCCATGGCCGTGCTGACACCGGAACCCGCCCACGGGGTACAGGTCCGACGGCTCGAAATAGGCAGAGCCGTGGTCGATTTGATCGGTGTGCTCATGCACCCACGGACAAGTGATGTCGTGCTTGTTGTCGCCAAGAGGCCGCTTGTACAGGGCCCGCGCCTTCAGGGC
>JBATPF010000050.1:0-15618 GCA_049291355.1 Giesbergeria sp. | reverse complement strand
GTAGCGTAGTGGCGTGCGGAATAGAGGTTGAGCACAGCTTCTTCGGCGTGGGCAGAAACAGCCAGGCCGGCCAGCACCATCAGGGGCGCGATCCAGCGGTTGAGCGCGGTAAAGGACATCATGATTTCTCGTGCAAGGAAGAATGTGGATGATAACGCAAACGCGACGCATTCCTATCCATAAAATGATGGATTCTGGCCTTCCGATGGATTGAAGTAGGTGGCAGAAAAGCGCCAGACGAAAAAAAGGCCCGACATGTCGGGCCTTTGGTGCAGATCGCAGCGGCGCGTGCGCCGCCCGATGCAAATCAACGCTTGCGGGGTGCAGCCGACTTGGCAGCGTCTGCAGCGGTGGCGGCGACGGCGTTGAAGTTGGCTTCGGCAGCGTCGGTGGCTTGCTTGACGGCCTTTTGAACCGATTCAAAAGCGTTGTTGGCGGCAGAGACGGCGCTCTTCATCACGGCAACGGCGGTTTCCGAACCAGCAGGTGCGTTCTTGGAAGCGGTCTCGACGAGGTCGGTGAAGTTCTTTTGGGCTTCGGCCGTCTTGGCTTGTACCGCGCTGCCGAACTCATTGCTGGTGCCCGAAGCGATGTCGTACAGGTGGCGGCTGTAGGAAGCAGCCTTTTCAGCCAAGGGCTGGAACAGGCTGGCTTGCAGGGCCACCAGTTCTTGTGCGTCTTTCACGCTCAGAACAGCGCGGGTGTGGGTGGCGGCTTCGGTCAAAGCAGCGCGCGAAGCGGTCAGGTTCAGTTCCACCAGCTTTTCCACGCCTTCGAAGGCCTTGTTGGTCAGACCAAACAGGGTTTCAATGTTGGCTTTGTGGGCGGCGAGCATTTGTTCAGGGGTCAGGGACATGTCAGTTCTCCAGTAGATGTAAAAGCCCGGCAAAAACGGGACTTGAAATATCTGCGCTGGTCATTCCGGATGGTATGTTGCAGTGCAGCATGATCGCTATTTTAGGGTAATCCCGTGCAAATGCAAGTATTTTTGCTGCATTGCAACATACTGAAACACCTGAGTGCGGTCCAGGAGGCGCAAAGCCCTTGTCGCCTGCGCAAAAAAGGTGGCTGGCAGAATGTCGCCCCATGAGTTCCAACGCCTCTCCTTCCCGCGCGGCGCCTGAGCCGCGCAGTGCGTACCGGGTCTTTCGCAGCATCAGCACGCGCTGGATGGACAACGATGTGTACGGCCACGTCAACAATGTCGTCTATTACAGCTGGTTCGATACGGCGGTCAATGCGCATCTGATCGAAGCGGGTGCGCTCGACATCCATGCGGGGGACACCATCGGCCTGGTTATCGAGACCCAGTGCAACTATTTTGCGCCACTGGCCTTTCCGCAACAAATTGATGCCGGCATTCGCGTGGCCCGCATCGGCAGCTCGAGTGTGCGCTACGAGGTGGGCCTGTTTGCGCAGGGGGAGCCACTGACGGCGGCGGCCGGTCATTTCATCCACGTCTATGTGGACCGCGAAACGCGCCGGCCCGCCGTTGTGCCCGCTCGCCTGCGGGCCGTGCTGGAGCCGCTGACAGTCGCCTGAAAGGCGGTAATCAGTGGCGGCCGCCTACACTTGGCACAGAGGCAGGCCCGCGCCGAGCGCGCAGGCAGGGTTTTTCAATAAGACAAATGGAGACTGACCCATGAAATTTCTGCGCAGGTGCGCTTTGCTGGCGCTGCTCGTGCTTCCGACACTGGCCCGTGCGGCCGACATCGACGGCGCTGCCCTGGCTCTGTGGTGGGGCGTGCCCTTCGCCGGCCTTCTGCTTTCGATTGCGCTGATGCCGCTGCTAGTGCCCATTTTCTGGCACCACCACTTTGGCAAGGTAACTGCGGCCTGGGGCTTGGCGTTTCTTGTCCCGTTTGCACTTGCGTTTGGCGGCGGCGCGGCCGGGGTCAGCCTGGTGCATGCCCTGCTGGCCGAATACCTGCCGTTCGTGATCTTGCTGACGGCGCTGTTTACCGTGGCCGGCGGTATCTATATCCGAGGCAATTTGCACGGCAATCCCCTGCTCAATACCGCCATTTTGGCGATTGGTGCGGTCTTGGCGAGTTTCATGGGGACCACCGGCGCGTCCATGCTGCTCATTCGTCCCCTGATCCGCGCCAACGACAACCGCGCGCACAAGGCGCACGTGGTGGTGTTCTTCATCTTCATTGTCTCCAACGCCGGCGGCTCGCTCACCCCCCTGGGCGACCCGCCCCTGTTCCTCGGATTTTTGAAGGGCGTGGATTTCTTCTGGACCGTAAGCCACATCTTTCCGGAAACCTTGTTCCTGATAGGCGTGCTGCTGGCGCTGTTCTTTGCCATTGACAGCTGGTTTTTCCACAAGAGCGGCGAAACCATGGCTGCCGATCCCACTCCCGACACGCGCGGCATCGGTTTTGACGGCAAGGTCAACTTTGCCTTGCTGGGCACCGTGGTGGCGTTGGTGCTGCTGAGCGGTTTCTGGAAATCGCCGGTGGTATTCCATATCGCTGGCACCGAAGTGGGCCTGCCAGGCATCGTGCGCGACGTCGGCTTGCTGGTGGTAACGGGCCTTTCACTCTGGCTGACCCCTGCGCGCGTGCATGACGCCAACCAATTCGGCTGGGCGCCCATGCAGGAGGTGGCCAAGCTGTTCGCCGGCATCTTCCTCACCATCATTCCCGTAATCGCCATGCTCAAGGCCGGAGTGGACGGACCGTTTGGTGCCATCGTCAGAGCGGTAACGGGTCCAGACGGTACGCCGCTGCCTGCCATGTATTTCTGGGCTGCGGGTGCGCTTTCGTCCTTTCTCGACAACGCTCCGACCTATCTGGTGTTCTTTAACACCGCTGGTGGCGATCCGGTCACGCTGATGACGACGCTGGCCCCGACGCTGGCAGCCATTTCGGCCGGTGCGGTGTTCATGGGTGCCAATACCTACATCGGCAACGCGCCCAACCTCATGGTCAAAGCGATTGCCGAGGACCGCGGCGTGAAGATGCCCAGCTTCTTTGGCTACATGCTGTGGTCTGGGGGCATCCTGGTGCCGCTGTTTGTCGTGATGACGTTCATATGGTTCTGATGGAGCGCCCCCGCATTCTTGTCGCTCGGGCCGTGTTTCCCGAGGTGCTGGAGCGCCTGCGTGCTGCGTTGGATGTCGAAGCCAACCAGGAGGACCAGGTCCTGGCGCCGGCCGAGTTGGCGCGCCGGCTGGCCGACAAGGATGGCGTGCTGACGACCGGCGGCGAGCGCATTGACGCCGCGCTGCTGGCGGCCTGCCCACGCCTGCGCGTGGTGGCCAACATGGCGGTGGGTTTCAACAATTTCGATGTGGAGGCGATGAACGCTGCTGGCGTGCAGGGCACGAACACGCCCGATGTGCTGACCGAAACCACCGCCGATTTCGGTTTTGCGCTGCTCATGGCCACGGCCAGGCGCATGACCGAGGCCGAGCATTTCCTGCGCGCCGGGCGCTGGACGCAGTGGCGCTATGACCTGTTTGCTGGCGCCGAAGTGCACGGCAGCACCCTGGGCATCCTGGGCATGGGCCGCATCGGCCAGGGCATTGCCCGGCGCGGGGCGCACGGCTTTGGCATGCGGGTGATCTATCACAACCGCTCCCGCCTGGCGCCCGCGCTGGAGGCGCAGTGCGCTGCGCAGTACGTCAGCAAGGACGCTCTGCTGGCCCAGAGCGACCACCTGGTGCTGGTGCTGCCCTACAGCGCAGAGTCGCACCACGCTATTGGGCCGGCCGAGCTTGCGCGCATGAAGCCCACGGCCACGCTGGTCAACATTGCGCGCGGCGGCATCGTGGACGATGTGGCCCTGGCCGCAGCCCTGCGCGAGCGCCGCCTTGCCGCGGCCGGTCTGGACGTGTTTGAGGGCGAGCCGCAAGTGCACCCCGATCTATTGGCACTGTCCAACGTGGTGCTCACGCCGCACATCGCCAGCGCCACGCGCGCCACACGCCGCGCCATGGCCGACAAGGCCGCTGACAACCTGCTGGCCTTCTTTGCCGGGCAGGCGCTGCCCAGTCCGGTGAACCAGCCGGCGCGGTCAAAAAATTAATATAAATTGGCACCTAGCGCTTTATCCATAAGTGTCTATTGCTATTAAAAAAGTAGTGAAATGAGTTCTGACACCTGGCTCGTCCTGGGCGCTCTGGCCTTGGGCTTGGTGGTCCTGCTTTTGCTGGTGCTGCTGCTGCGCCAGCCGCGCGTGCAATTGCCGCCCGAATGGCTGGCGCGGCTGCAGGCGCTGGAGCAGGCGGGTCTGGCCACGCAATGGGCCGTCGCCAAGAACGACGGTGCGCTCGACGCCATGGGCCAGCAACTGCGCGGATTTACCCAGACCACGCAGGTGGCGCAGGAGTCGCTGCGCCAGGCTGTAGACGAGCGCCTGGCGCAGGCCGTGGGGGAGTCGCGCGCAGCGCGCGGTGAATTGGCGAGCACGCTGGCGGCGTTTCGCACCGAACTGGTGGCGACCACCGGTGCCCTGGCCGCCGAGAGCGTGAAGTCACGCGAGGCCCTGGCGCACAGCAGCGCGCAGGCGCAAGAGCGCATTCAGGAGCGCTTCGAGGCGCTGACCCAGGCCACGCGCCAGTCGCTCGATTCGCTCAAGGCCGACATCCACACCCAACTGCTGGGCATGGCAAACACGCTGCGCGACCAGCTCGCTGACAACAGCCAGCAGCTGCGCACGCAGTTCTCGTTCCTGCAGGAATCGGTGCACCAGCAGCTCAGCGGACTGGTGCAGGGCAGCCAGCAAAGCGCCGAACAGTTGCGCACGGCGCTGAACGAGCGCCTGGCGGCTATCCAGACCGACAACTCGACAAAATTGGAGGAGATGCGCCGCACGGTGGACGAAAAGCTCCACGCCACGCTGGAGCAGCGCCTGGGCGAATCCTTCAAGTTGGTGAGCGACCGGCTGGAGCAGGTGCACAAGGGACTGGGCGAGATGCAGACCCTGGCCGGCAGCGTGGGCGACTTGAAGCGCGTGATGACGAACGTGAAGTCGCGCGGTACCTGGGGCGAGATGCAATTGGGCGCCATCATCGACAACGTGCTCACTCCCGATCAGTTTGGCCGCAACGTCAAGACGGTGCCGGACAGCGATGAAATGGTCGAATACGCGATCCGCCTGCCCGGCAAGTCGCACGAAACACCCGTGTGGCTGCCCATCGATGCCAAGTACCCGGTGGAGCAGTACCAGCGCCTGCAGGACGCCCAGGAGGCGGCGGACAAGCCGGCCATCGCTTCGGCCGGCAACGCCTTCGAGGCGTCGATCCGCCTCGAAGCCAAGAAGATCTGCGCCAAATATGTCTCGCCCCCGCACACCACCGACTTTGCCGTGCTCTACCTGCCGTCCGAAGGCCTGTTTGCCGAGGTCATGCGCCGGCCCGGCCTGGTCGAAGCAGTGCAGAACGACTGCCGCGTGATGATCACCGGCCCGGCCAACCTGGCGGCCATGCTCAACAGCCTGCAGATGGGCTTCAAGACCCTGGCGATCGAGAAGCGATCGTCCGAAGTCTGGGCGCTGCTGGGTACGGTGAAAACCGAGTTCAGCAAGTTCGGCGAAGTGGTCGAAGCCACCAAAAAGTCCATCGACGCCGCCGCCAAGCGCTTTGAGCAAGTGGACGTTCGCACCCGCGCCATCCAGCGGCGGCTGCGCGACGTGCAGGATTTGCCGGTCCCCGAGGCCCAGGGTGTTGCTGTGCCAGGGCCGGGCGCGCTTGCGCTGCCGGACACAGACGAGGATTTCTAGCCGCGAAGTGCTGCGCTGGGCATCCCAAGGGCTTGCAGCAGTAGCAAATTGCTAGGAAAGGAGTAAATTGTTTCCACCCGTCACAGTACAGGGGCAGGACATGATCATTCCTTGGGGCTTGTTGCGCAGCCGGCGGCTGCTTTTCGCCGCGTTGTTGGGTTTGGCGCTCTCTCCCCCGGCGCAGGCCGATGCGCTGCTGGACCATGCACAAAGCCTTGTCGATCAGGGCGACGCCGAGCAGGCGCTCGTGCTTCTGGGCCAGCAAGAACCCGCGCGCGCTGGCGACCCGACCTTTGACGCGGCCATGGGTCGCGCCGCTTATGCTGCGGGTCAATATCCTAGGGCTGTAATGGCATGGGAGCGTGTGGTCGCCTTGCAGCCAGACGACGCGATGGCCCAGTTGGAGTTGGGTCGCGCTCTGTTTGCCGTAGGCGACAAGCGCACAGCGCTGGCCGTCTCCAAGCTGGTGCGTGAGGAAGGTATTCCAGTCGATGCAGCCCTGGATATTGATCAGTTTTTAGTCTCCTACGACCGAGCTGACTACCGAGGCGCCTCCAGCATCAAGGGCTACGCCGAGCTCACCGTGGGCCACGATTCGAATGCGAATGCGGGGCCGAATGCAGGCGACATATTGGCGGTCCCCTTGGCCGGGGTACCCGCGTGGGTATTGGCTCCCGGAGCGCAGGAGACCGCCGCAAGTTTTGGTTCGGCGCTGCTGGCGGTGCGCGGGCGCCATGTGCTGGATGCGGGCTGGTCGTTGGTGGGAGCGGCCTCTGCCAGCACCCGGCACCACGCACAGGCTGCGCGTGCCTATGACAACAGTCAGTTCGATGCGAATGCCGGTGTGGCATGGCGCCGGGAACGCAACGAAGTCATTCTCTCTGGTGTCTATGGCTCGCAACTGCTCGATGGTGCGCGCTTGCGCAACATGGGCGGTGTGCAGGGGGAATGGATCTACCGGATCGATGGCTTTCGCCAATGGGGCAGTTTTGTGCAATGGCTGGATGTGCGCTACCCCCACCAATCCATCCGAAGTGTGCAACGTTCGATTGCGGGTGTTTCGTATTCCCAGGTGTTTCGCAATGGTTCGCTGGCCTATGGCAGCCTTTATGGAGGGCGCGAATCTCCGCAAACGTCTGGGGTAGAGGATCTTGGGCAGCATCTGATGGGCTGGCAGTTGGGTGGGCAGGTGCCACTGACACACAGCCTGGCGCTCTTTGCCGCGCTCAGTGGCGAGAGGCGCAATTACGGCGCGAGTGACCCATTCTTTGCAGTGAGTCGGCGCGACCAGCAGGCGGGCGTGTCGCTGGGCGTGTCCTGGGTGCCGGCGCAGGACTGGCGCATTACCCCGCAATGGATTCTGGTGAAAAACGATTCCAGCATCCCGGTCACTCAATACGAGCGGCGGGTCTTTTCCATCACGGTGCGGCGTGACTTCTGAAGTGAGCCGGTGTCCCAGCCAGACGGAGACATGTCATGAAACCTAAGCATTGCATTGCGCGCCTGTGCCTGGTGCTGGTCGTTGCGGCAGGGCTTCCGTTGTCGGCGCTGGCAGCTGCTGGCTTGGTGCAGTTTGCCGCGGGAGACGTTCAGATGCGCCGGGGCATTGCACTGGCCGCATTGGCGAGTGGAGCGTCTCTAGAGACCGGTGATACCGTCTTGACCGGGACGACGGGCCGTGCCCAGCTTCGGTTTACCGACGGTGGTCTCGTGTCCTTGTATTCCGATTCCGAGTTCACCGTGGCGCGTTACGTAGACAGCGGGGACCCAGCGCAGGATAGCTTTGCCGTCAGCCTGCTGCGAGGTGGCATGCGCGCGATCACGGGGCTGATTGGCAAGCGCAACCCGGCCAACTACAAACTCACCACGCCGACGGCGGTGGTCGGCATTCGGGGTTCTGCTTACAGGGCCTTTTTTAACCCTCAAGGGCAGCTGGAAGTGGGCGGTGAGCAAGACGAGATCGAAGTCTGCACCCAAGCTGGCTGCGTCGGGTTGAAAGTGGGTGAGTCGGTGCTCGTACTGTCCAGCGACCGGCTTGCGGTCTATACCAATACGCAGGCCTTGCTTCCCCTGCCTACGCCTGCGAGGCCGTATGCCGTAGGCGAGCAAGTGCGCAGCGGTGGCAGCAATGCGTCGGTGTTCCGGGCGCCTGAGCCGGTCGTTCCGGAGACCCCCACTCCGCCTGACGCTGGGGGTACGACACCCGGAGGGACGCCTACTCCGGGAGGGACGACACCCGGCGGGACGACACCCGGCGGGACGACGCCCGGCGGGACGACCACACCGGGCGGCACGAGGCCCGGAGGTACGACCACACCGGGCGGCACGACACCTGGTGGGACGACCACACCGGGAGGCACGAGACCCGGAGGTACGACTCCTGGAACTACGACGCCTGGAACTACGACACCGGGCGGTGGGACCAGGCCCCCTATCGTCATCATCCCTCCTGTGAGGCTGCCTCCAATCATCTTCATTCCGACTCCGATTCGAGTGATTCGGTGAGTCGGTAGTGTTGTCGCTCGACCCTCAGAGCTGGTAAAAGGCCTTGATCTTGTTCCAGGCCTCCTGCGGATCGTCTGTGATGTGGAACAACGCCAGGTCTTCCTCTGCAATGGTGCCGGCGTCCACCATCACCTGGAAGTTGAGCAGACTGTTCCAGAAATTGGCGCCGAACAGGACGATGGGCACGGGTTTGGCCTTGCCGGTTTGCACCAGGGTCAGCACTTCAAACAGTTCGTCCATGGTGCCGAAACCGCCGGGGAAGGCCACCAACGCCTTGGCGCGCATCATGAAATGCATTTTGCGCAGCGCGAAGTAGTGGAATCGGTAGCTGAGCGTGGGCGTGATGTAGGGGTTGCTGCCTTGCTCATGCGGCAGGGCGATGTTCAGGCCTACCGTGAGCGCACCGGCTTCGCTGGCGCCGCGATTCGCCGCTTCCATGATGCCGGGGCCGCCACCCGTGCATACGTAGAGGCGGTTGGCCAGCTCCTGCAGGTTGCTGTGCTGGGCGACGATGCCGGCGAACTCGCGCGCCAGCTCGTAGTAGCGCGCGTTGCGCACGGCGCGCTCGGCCAGGGCAATGGCTTGCGCGTCGCCAGTGGCCTGCGCAGTGGCCAGCAGCGCGGCGGCTTGGTCGGCCGCGACAAAACGTGCGCTGCCGTAAACGACGATCGTATTTTCAATGCCTTGCGCCGCCTGGCCGAGGTCGGGCTTGAGCATTTCGAGCTGAAAGCGGATCCCGCGCGTCTCGCGGCGCAGCATGAATTCGGTGTCGGTGAAGGCGAGGCGGTCCGAATGCGGCTGCAGGGCCGCAGCGTCCAGGGGATCGGCCTGCAGTTCGGCCAGCGCGTCGGCGAGCCTGCGTTCGTGGAGGTGGGTGGTGGCGTCCATGGAATTTTCTTGAGGTCTTGCGTTCCCGAAAGGCACAAGCGATGGAAAAATAGGCAAAAAATGCCCTCTGCGCATCACAGGAAAGCGCTGCCAGCTATGAAAGAGATAGTGATTTTGCACTTCTCTGCGTAGCACCGTGGTGCCCGAAAGCTGACGGCAGCCGCGCGGCGCTGGGTACGCGGGTGGATATGCCGGAAAATGCCCTCATGTCAAACCATCCAAACCCCGATTGGGACCCGCTGTCGCTTGAGGCGCAGCGCGATCCGCAGGCCACAGCCGACGGTATGCGCGAGCATTGCCCGGTGGCTTGGAGCCAGGCGCTGCATTGGTCGCTGTTTCGCCAAGCCGATGTATTGCGTGCTGTCAAAGACCACACCACGTTCAGCAGTGTCGTGTCGCGCCATGTGGCGGTACCCAACGGCATGGATCCGCCGCAACACACGGCCTACCGGCGTGTCATTGAGCCGTATTTTTCAAGGGCGCGTGTGGATGCCTTCGAGCCGCAGTGCCGGGCCATGGCGCGCACTTTGATTGCCGCCCTGCCGCGTGGGCCGGCTATTGAGTGGATGGGTGCGCTGGCACTGCCGTTTGCCGTGTGGGCGCAGTGCGACTTTCTGGGTTGGCAGGACGAAGACCATGCGGGCCTGGCGCAGTGGATGCAGGCCAACCATGCGGCGACGCTGGCGCAGGACCGCGCTGCGCATACTGAGCTGGCGGCGCACTTTCAGGCCGTCGTGACGGCGCAGCTGGAGCGGCGTCGCGGCGCCAGCGCCGCAGCAGCGCCGGGCGACATCACTTGCGCGCTGATGCAGGAGAAGGTCAATGGCGTACCCCTGACCGATGCAGAAATTGCCAGCATCCTGCGCAACTGGACGGTGGGCGAGATCGGCACGATGGCAGCGTCGGCCGGCATTCTGTGCGATTGGCTGGCCCACCATGCACCGGTGCAAACGCTGCTGCGCGAGCGCCCGTCTGCCATTCCTGCGGCGGTGGAAGAAATTCTGCGCCTGCGCGGGCCGCTGGCCACCAACCGGCGTGTTACCACCTGCCCAGTGGACATCGGCGGCCGGCATTTGCCGGCGGGTTCGCGTGTGACGCTGCACTGGCCGGCGGCCAATCGCGATCCGCGCGCATTTGACGCCGCGCTGGAATACCGCCCCGAACGCAGCCAGGAAGCCAACCTGCTGTGGGGCGCGGGCATTCATGTTTGCCCCGGCGCTCCGCTGGCGCAGATGGAGCTGCGCGTCCTGCTGGAGGAAGTGTTGGCCAGCGGCGCAAGTATGGAGGCGGTGCCCGGCCAATCGCCCGAACCGGCCCTGTACCCGGCGAGCGGTTGGGCGCGGGTGCCGCTGCGATTGCTTGCGCTGCAGGCCGGCTGATCTAGTTGCGCAGGGCCAGCGCCACGGTCTGTAAACCCAGCCAGGTCAGCAGCAGTGAGCCGCACAGGTGCAAGGTGGTGCTGCCCAGCGCCAGAAGGATGCGCTGCTGTTGCAGCAGCCCGAGGGTTTCGATAGAGAAGGTGGAGAAGGTGGTGAGCGCACCCAGAAAGCCGGTGATGAATGCCAGCCGCCACACCGGGTCCATTTGCGGCACGAGCTGAAAGAAGCCCACCGCCAGCCCGATGAGGTAACCGCCGATCAGGTTGGCGGCGAGCGTGCCCCAGGGCAGCAGGCCTCCAGGGCTCAGCCATAGGCTCAGGCGCCAGCGGGCCAGGGCGCCTAAGCTGGCGCCAATGCAGATGAACAGGACGTTAAGCATGGCGCGCAATGGTAGCTCGCATGCGAATGGGCCTGCCAATTCGTGTCAGTGCGCCCGCATCTGCTGCGGCAGCCAGGTGACGATGCCGGGGAAGAGGTAGATCAGCGCCACGGCCACGCACATCAGGAAAAACATGGGCATGGCCACCTTGGCGATCCAGGTCAGTTCGCGCCCCGTCATTCCCTGCAGCACGAACAGGTTGAAGCCCACGGGCGGCGTGATCTGCGCCATCTCGACCACCAGCACGACAAAGATGCCGAACCAGATCGGGTCGATGCCGGCCGCCTGCACCGTGGGCATGAGCACGCCCATGGTCAGCACCACCATGGAGATGCCATCCAGAAAGCAGCCCAGCACGACGTAGAACAGCGCCAGCGCCACCACCAGCTGTGCCTGGTTCAGACCCAGCGAGCCTATCCATTCGGCCAGATGGCGCGGCAGGCCGATGTAGCCCATGGAGAGCGTGAGAAAGGCCGCGCCCGCCAGGATGAGGGCGATCATGCAGTACAGGCGCGTGGCGCCCATCAGCGCGTCCTTGAAGGTTTGCCAGCCCATCGAGCCCTGCACGGCCGAGAGAATCAGCGACCCCGCCACGCCCACAGCCGCCGCCTCGGTCGCGGTGGCAATGCCGGTGTAAATGCTACCCAGCACGGCCGCAATCAGCAGCACCACCGGGATCAGGCTGCGCGAGGCGGAGATTTTTTCCAAGAACGTGAATTGCTCGATACTTTTGGGTACCAGCTCGGGGTGGCGCAGCGCCCATAGTGCGATGTAGCCTGAGAACAGCACGGCCAGCAGAATGCCCGGCAGGACGCCTGCAATGAAGAGCTGCGAGATCGAGACATCGGCCGCCACGCCGTAGACGATCATGATGATGGACGGCGGGATGAGCAGGCCCAGCGTGCTCGCGCCCGCCAGCGTGCCCACCACCATGTTCTCGGGGTAGCCGCGCCGGGTGAGTTCGGGCAGCGTCATCTTGCCAATGGTGGCGCAGGTGGCGGCGCTGGAACCCGAGACGGCGGCGAAGATGGTGCAGCCGATGACGTTGGTGTGCAGCAAGCGGCCGGGCAGCGACTGCACCCAGGGCGCAAGGCCCTTGAACATGTCTTGCGAGAGCCGGGTGCGAAACAAGATTTCGCCCATCCAGATGAACAGCGGCAGGGCCGTGAGCGTCCAGCTTGACGAGGAGCCCCAGATGGTGACCGCCATGGCGTCGCCTGCCGGGCGCGACGAGAACAATTGCATGCCGATCCAGGCTACGCCCGAGAGCGTGAGCCCGATCCACACGCCGCTGCCCAGGATGAGAAACAGCGTGGCAACCAGCAGCGCGGTGATGGTGAGATCGCTCATGAATAGGCCCCGGCTTTATTCGTTGCGCAGCGCTTCGCTGCTTTGGACCTGCTCGCGCCGGTCCAGTATTTCAAGCACCAGCTCATCGACAAACGCAATCGCCAGCACCACCGTGCCCAGCGCCATGGCAATCTGTGGAAGCCACAAAGGCGTGGCGTCGTTGCCGGTGGAGATGTCGTTGAAGACATGCGACTGCCAGGCCAGTTTGCAGCTGTAGAAAGCAAACAGCAGCGCCAGCAGCGAGGCGGCGCCCAGCGCCCACAACTCCATGCGTCTTTTCCAGCGCCCGCGCAGCAGGTTGAGGATGAGCGTGACGCGAATGTGCTCCCCGCGCTTGAGCGTGTGCGCCAACGCCAGAAAACCTGCGCCAGCCATCAGGTAGCCGGCATAGGCGTCGATACCGGGTGCCTGGAAGTTGAGTTGCCGGCTCGCAATCGAGAGCAGCACCGCCAGGAGCAGCAGCACCATGCACAGCGCCGCCAGCACTGCAGCGCCGCTGTAGATTCCCTCAAGCAGGCGTCGCATGTGCAGGCTCTACTTGCTGCGGTAGGCGTCTACCAGGGTCTTGCCTTCGGGGCCGGCCTTTTCCAGCCATTCCTTGAGCATGGTCTCGCCGACTTTGGCCATGTCGGCCTTGAGCTGGGGCGAGGGAGGAAGCACCTGCATGCCGTTGGCCTTGAGCTTGGCCAGGGTGTCTTCGTTGACCTTTTCGGCCGCTGCCCAGCCGCGATCTTCGGCGTCCTTGCCGGCTTTGAGCAGCGCTTCCTGGTTGCCCTTGTTCAAGCCGTCAAACGCCTTTTTATTGACGATCACGGCGTTCTTGGGCAGCCAGGCCTGCAGGTCGTAGTAGTACTTGAGGTGCTCGTAGAGCTTGCTGTCTACGCCCGTGGCGCCGGACGTCATGGTCGATTCGACCACGCCGGTGGCCAGGGCCTGCGAGAACTCGGCCGCCTGCACGGTGACGGGCTGCGCGCCCACCAGCTCGGCAATGCGCGCCGTGGCCGGGCTGTAGGCGCGCCACTTGATGCCCTTGAGGTCTGCGGCCGATTCAATTGGCTTCTTGGTGTACAGGCCTTGGGGCGGCCAGGCTACGGAGTACAGCAGCATCATTCCCTGTTCGCCCAGCTTTTTCTCCAGCATGGGTTTCTGAGCGGCGTAGAGCTTTTTGGCATCGGCAAAGCTGGTGGCCAGAAAAGGCTGGCCGTCGGCGCCGTAGATTTGCCATTCATTCTGGAAATTGGCAAAAATGATCTCGCCCATCTGCGCCTGCGCACCTTGTACGGCGCGCTTGATCTCGGGCGCCTTGAACAGCGAGGCATTGGCGTGCAGCGTGATCTTGAAAGCTCCGCCCGTCGCCTTGTCCACATCGGCCGCCAGCTGGGCCATGTTTTCCGAATGGAAATTGGTGGCGGGGTAGGCCGATGCGAGATCCCAGCGGGCTTGTGCGAAAGCCGGGCCGCCGGCCAGACTGCCTGCCAGCGCAAAACCGAGCGCTGCGGTGGTAAAGATTCGACGCTTCATGGGAAGGACTCCACGGCAAGGGGGTTGTGGGAAAAGAGCGTTTGAATGTAGTGCGCGCATTGCCACAAGCCTCTAGGTGTTTGTACTAAACGTCGATAAATTGCCGACAAATTATCTTCATAGCTCCCTACAATTCAGCGCTCAGTGGCGCCTTGCACGTCCCGTGCCAGCGCCCAGCCGGAGTTTTGGCATGAAACCTGTGAAGCGCTCCAGACCCGAGTCGGGCCCCATCGTTTCCTCGGCGCATCTGGTGTCGGCGCACAGCGCCGAGATGAGCGAATTCGAATTTGGCCTGATCGTCGCCGGCAACGCGTTCCATCGCTGGGTGGTCCACTGCATGTCCGCGGCGGGGCTCAAGGAGCTGACGCCGCTGGATGTGCTGGTGCTGCACCACGTCACGCACCGCGCGCGCGACAAGCGCCTGGCCGACATCTGCTTCATCATGAATGTCGAGGACACCCACCTCGTCAACTATTCGCTCAAAAAACTGCAGGCGTTGGGCGTGGTGCAGTCCACCAAAAGCGGCAAGGAAGTGACCTACGCAGCCACCGACCAGGGCCGCGCCTATGTGCAGCGCTACCGGGAAATTCGCGAGAGCTGCCTGATCGACGCGCTCAACGCGGACGAGTCGCTCAACCGCGACATTGGCGAACTGGCGCGTTTGCTGCGCGTGCTCTCGGGCATGTATGACCAGGCTGCCCGCGCTGCGGCGTCGTTGTAAGAAATTTGAGTCAAATCGGCCTCTAGCGCAGGACAGGTAAGCGCTAACAGCTACAAAACAAAGAGCAAAACCCATGACCGAGCCCACCCACTCCCCGCGCTGGCAATTTTGGATCGACCGCGGCGGCACCTTCACCGACATCGTCGGCCGGCGGCCCGATGGCAGCCTGGTGACGCACAAGCTGCTGTCCGAGAACCCCGAGCAGTATCTGGACGCGGCCGTGGCGGGTATTCGCCATCTGCTGGGGCTCGCGAGCGGCCAATCGGTGACGCCCGAGCTGGTGGAGTGCGTGAAGATGGGCACCACGGTGGCAACCAACGCGCTGCTCGAACGCAAGGGCGAGCCCACGCTGCTCATCACCACGCGGGGCTTTCGCGATGCCCTGCGCATCGCTTACCAGAACCGCCCGCGCTTGTTTGAGCGCCACATCGTGCTGCCCGAGTTGCTGTACACGCGCGTCGTCGAGGCCAGCGAGCGCATCGGCGCGCAGGGCGAAGTTGTCACGCCGCTGGACGAAGCGCATCTGCGAGAACACCTTTGGGCTGCGCGCGACGCGGGCCTGCAAAGCGCGGCCATTGTCTTCATGCACGGCTACCGCTATACCCAGCACGAGCAGGCCGCGGCGCGCATTGCGCGCGAGCTGGGCTTCACGCAGATCAGCAGCTCGCACGAGGTCAGTCCGATGATGAAGTTCGTCGGGCGCGGCGACACCACGGTGGTGGACGCCTACCTCTCGCCCATCCTGCGCCGCTACGTGGCCCAGGTGGCGCGCGAGATGCCGGGCGTGCCGCTGTATTTCATGCAGTCGTCCGGCGGTCTCGCAGATGCCGGGGCTTTTCAGGGCAAGGACGCGATTTTGTCCGGCCCGGCGGGCGGCATTGTGGGCATGGCGCGCACGGCCGAAGTGGCCGGGCTCACACGCGTCATCGGTTTTGACATGGGCGGCACGTCCACCGACGTAAGCCACTACGCCGGCAGCTTCGAGCGCGAATTCGAAACCCAGGTGGCCGGCGTGCGCATGCGCGCGCCCATGATGAGCATTCATACCGTGGCGGCGGGCGGCGGCTCCATTCTGGGCTTTGACGGCGCGCGGTTTCGCGTCGGGCCCGAGAGCGCGGGCGCCAACCCCGGCCCGGCCAGCTATC
>JBATPF010000049.1:0-2008 GCA_049291355.1 Giesbergeria sp. | reverse complement strand
CCGCATGCATCGCCCTCGGTGCGCAAGTTTGCGCGCGAACTGGGCGTACCGCTGGCCGAAGTCAAAGGGAGCGGCGCCAAGGGCCGCATCACGCAGGAGGACGTGCAGAACTTCACCCGCGCCGTCATGGCCGGCAGCCAGCGCACGCAGGCGCAGGGCGCTGCGCCCGTCGCCGCGTCCGGTGGGGGCGAGCTGGGCCTGATCGCCTGGCCCAAGGTGGACTTCGCCAAATTCGGCCCCATTGAGCGCAAGGAGATGGGCCGCATCAAGAAGATCAGCGGCGCCAACCTGCTGCGCAACGCCGTGATGATTCCGGCCGTCACCAACCACGACGACGCTGACATCACCGAGCTCGAAGCCTTCCGCGTGCAGCTCAACAAGGAAGCCGAGAAGAGCAAAAGTGGCGTCAAGGTCACCATGCTGGCCTTCCTCATCAAGGCCTGCGTGGCGGCACTCAAGAAGTTCCCCGACTTCAACAGCAGCCTGGATGGCGACGCGCTGGTGATGAAGAACTTCTGGCACATCGGTTTTGCGGCGGACACGCCCAACGGCCTGATGGTGCCGGTGCTCAAGGACGCCGACAAAAAGGGCATCTTCCAGATCAGCCAGGAAATGGGTGAACTCGCAAAGAAGGCGCGCGACGGCAAGCTCAGCCCGGCCGAGATGAGCGGCGCCAGCTTCACCATCTCCAGCCTGGGTGGCATTGGGGGGCGCTACTTCACGCCCATCATCAACGCGCCTGAGGTGGCGATTCTGGGCGTTTGCAAGAGCCAGATGGAGCCGGTGTGGAACGGCACGGCCTTCCAGCCGCGCCTGATGCTGCCGCTCTCGCTCACCTGGGACCACCGCGTGATCGACGGCGCCTCTGCCGCGCGCTTCAACGTCTATCTGGGCGAAATCCTGGGCGACTTCCGCCGCGTGCTCCTTTAAGGCAGGGTACCCTCATGGCAATCATCGACATCAAAGTACCCGACATCGGCGACTTCGCCGAAGTGGCCATCATCGAAGTGATGGTCCAGCCCGGCGACACCATCAAGGCCGAGCAAAGCCTGATCACCGTGGAGTCTGACAAGGCCTCCATGGAGATTCCTTCCAGCCACGCTGGTGTGGTCAAGGAGCTGAAGGTCAAACTCGGCGACAAGATCCACGAGGGCAGCGTGGTGCTCACGCTGGAGACGCAGAACGCTGGCGCTGCGCCGGCACCTGTTGCCGCCCCAGTATCTGCCCCTGCCCCTGCTCAAAATTCAGAGCAAAAACAGGCTCCAGCGCAGGCGCCACAAGCGCTAGCAACTACAAATTCAGTAGCGACCAGCTTCTCCGGCACTGCCGATATGGACTGCGACCTGCTGGTGCTCGGCGGTGGCCCCGGCGGCTACTCGGCCGCCTTCCGCGCGGCCGACCTGGGCCTCAAGGTGGTGCTGGTCGAGCGCTACGCGACATTGGGTGGCGTCTGCCTGAACGTTGGCTGCATTCCGTCCAAGGCGCTGCTGCACGTCGCGGCCGTCATGGACGAAGTGGGCCACCTGGCCGCCGCAGGCATCGAGTTTGGCGCGCCCAAGGTCAGCGTCGACGGCTTGCGTGGCCACAAGGAAAAAGTCGTCGGCAAGCTCACCGGCGGCCTCGCCGCCATGGCCAAGATGCGCAAGGTCACCATCGTGCGCGGCTACGGCAGCTTTGTCGGCGCCAACGCGTTGGAGGTTGAAGAAACCACCGGCACCGCACAGGACAAAACCGGCAGCAAGCAGGTGATCGGCTTCAAGAAAGCCATCATCGCCGCAGGCAGCCAGGCCGTGCGCCTGCCCTTCATGCCCGAAGACCCGCGCGTGGTGGACTCCACCGGCGCCTTGGCGCTGCAAGGCGTTCCCAAACGCATGCTCATCCTGGGCGGCGGCATCATCGGCCTGGAGATGGGTACGGTGTACAGCACGCTGGGCGCGCGCCTTGACGTGGTGGAAATGCTCGACGGCCTGATGCAAGGCGCTGACCGGGATCTGGTCAAGATCTGGCA
>JBATPF010000048.1:0-4145 GCA_049291355.1 Giesbergeria sp. | reverse complement strand
TTTCAAGGGCGCTGGCGCGCCGGCGTCGGAAGCTGGCAGCGAGGCAAGCACGGGCAGTGGTACCGCCAAGGACGGTGTTGCGTCGACACCATCCGCAGATGCTGGCAAGGCCAGCCCTGTTGCAGCTGCGGCTCCCGCCCCCGCTCCGGCAGCCGCCACTTCGAATCCCACCACCAAGGCGGACTAAGGTTTTGCCCCCTATGGCTGCCCTGCGCAAATGGTTCTTCACCGGTCTGCTTGTGATCGTCCCCGGGGCGATCACGCTGGCGGTGCTCAACTGGCTGGTCGGCCTGCTCGACCAGACGCTCCTGATCTTGCCCGTCGCCTGGCATCCTGACCGCCTGCTCGGTTTTCACCTGCCGGGCTTCGGCGTCTTGCTCACGCTGATGATTTTGCTGGTCGTGGGCGCCACCACCAGCAATTTCGCCGGACGCAAGTTGGTGCAGTGGGGCGACCGGCTGGTCAGCCGCATTCCGGTGGTGCGTTCCATCTATTCCAGCGTCAAGCAGGTCTCCGACACCTTGTTTTCCGAAGGCGGCAACGCTTTTCGCACCGCAGTGCTGGTGCAATGGCCACGCGAAGGCGTGTGGACATTGGCTTTCGTCACTGGTGCGCCCGGTGGCGAAGTGGCGGCGCTGCTGCGGGACGAATACGTGAGCGTTTACGTGCCCACCACGCCCAACCCCACGGGTGGCTATTTCGTGATGCTGCGCAAGAGCGATTGCATCGAGCTGGATATGGGCGTCGATGCCGCCCTGCGCTACATCGTCTCCATGGGTGTCGTCGTGCCGCACGAACCGGCTGCGTCTTTGCCCACCTGATTTTTCTCAATGCGCCCGCGGCGGCGCCGGAAGTTTTGCCATGGCCATGCGTTCCCACTATTGCGGTCTTGTGACCGAAGCCCTGTTGGGCCAAACCGTCACCCTTGCGGGTTGGGTGAACCGCCGCCGCGACCATGGTGGTGTGATTTTTATTGACCTGCGCGACCGCGAAGGTTCGGTGCAGGTGGTCTGCGACCCCGACCGTGCCGACATGTTTGCCACCGCCGAAGAAGTGCGCAACGAGTTTTGCGTGCAGGTCAAGGGCCTGGTGCGCGCGCGCCCGGCAGGCACCACCAACGACAACTTGAAGAGCGGCAAGATCGAAGTGCTGTGTCATGAGCTCAAGGTGCTCAACCCCTCCGTGACACCCCCCTTCCAGCTCGACGAAGAGAACTTGTCGGAAACCACGCGCCTCACGCACCGCGTGCTCGACCTGCGCCGCCCGTACATGCAGAACAACCTCATGCTGCGCTACCGCGTCAGCATGGAAGTACGCAAGTTCCTCGATACGCATGGTTTTGTGGACATCGAAACGCCCATGCTCACCAAGAGCACGCCTGAGGGTGCTCGGGATTATCTGGTGCCCAGCCGCGTGCACGACGGCCACTTCTTTGCGCTGCCCCAGTCCCCTCAGCTGTTCAAGCAGCTCTTGATGGTGGCGGGGTTCGACCGCTATTACCAGATCACCAAGTGCTTCCGCGACGAAGATCTGCGGGCCGACCGCCAGCCCGAATTCACCCAGATCGATATTGAAACCTCGTTCATGGACGAGCAGGAAATTCGCGATCTGACGCAGGAAATGATCAAGACGGTGTTCCAGAACACGCTGGGCGTGGACCTGGGCGAGTTCCCGGTCATGACCTACCAGGATGCCGCCTACCGTTTCGGCTCCGACAAGCCCGACCTGCGCGTCAAGCTTGAATTTACTGAACTCACCGACGTCATGAAGGACGTGGATTTCAAGGTGTTCTCGGGCGCGGCCAACATGAAGAACGGCCGCGTGGTCGCCCTGCGTGTGCCCGGCGGCGCGCGTGAAACGGGTGGCCTCTCGCGTGGCGAGATCGACGGCTACACCGAGTTCGTAAAAATTTACGGCGCCAAGGGCCTGGCCTATATCAAGGTCAACGAATTGGCGAAGGGTCGCGATGGCCTGCAGTCGCCCATCGTCAAGAACATCCACGACGCTGCGATTGCCGAGATCCTCAAGCGCACTGGTGCGCAAGATGGTGACTTGCTGTTCTTCGGTGCCGACAAGGAAAAGGTCGTCAACGACGCCATCGGCGCGCTGCGCATCAAAATCGGTCACAGCGAATTCGGCAAGAAGAACGGCCTGTTCGAAGACCGCTGGGCACCGCTGTGGGTGGTGGACTTCCCGATGTTTGAACACGACGAGGAAAATGGCCGCTGGGTTGCCGTACACCACCCCTTCACGGCGCCGAAAGACGGCCACGAGGATTACATGGTGACCGCCCCCGAGAAGTGCATCTCCAAGGGCTATGACATGGTCCTGAACGGCTGGGAGATGGGCGGCGGCTCGGTGCGTATCCACCGCGCCGACGTGCAGCAAAAAGTGTTTGACGCCCTCAAGATCACGCCCGAAGAAGCGCAGCAAAAGTTTGGCTTCCTGCTCGACGCCCTGCAGTACGGCGCGCCGCCGCACGGGGGCTTGGCCTTTGGCCTGGACCGCATTGTCACCATGATGACGGGCGCCGAGTCGATCCGCGACGTGATCGCCTTCCCCAAGACCCAGCGCGCGCAGTGCTTGCTGACGCAGGCACCGTCGCCAGTCGATGAGAAACAACTGCGCGAGTTGCACATTCGCCTGCGCAATCTGGATGCGGTCAAGGCGGCGTGAACGGATTGCACCGATTCCACGGGAACGCTTGAATCGATGGACCCCGAGAGCGGCAGGAGCGTTTTGTTCCTGCCGCTTTTTTAATGGAAGAAGCACCCTACACATGCAAACCCGTGCAATGACTTGGCTGGCTGTGGCGCTGGTGGCCGCGCTGGCAGCCTGCGGCGAAAAGAAAACCGAACTGGGTCAGGGCGGTTCGGTGGTAACGGGGTCTGCGGGCCCGCAGGGCGCGCAGAACGCAGCGCGGGAACTGCTGCGCTGTGACGCGCCCGTGGCCACCCTGGCGCTGGCCGAAAACCCGAACGGTTATGTGATGGGAACTGGGTACCAGTTGCCGGCTTCGCCCGTTCCTTTGATCAAACTGCTGGCGCAGCAGAGCGGCTGCTTTCGGGTGGTGGACCGCAACGCGGGCTTGCGCGGCACGATCCAGGAGCAAGATTTGAAAGAGGCGGGCGTGCTGCGGCAGAACTCCTCCGTCGCCAAGGGCAAGGGCTACGAGGCCCAGTACACGCTGACGCCCAGCCTCACGTTCAGTGAGCAGGATGCGGGGCGGGGCTTGGCGGGCGTGGTTGCCATGATTCCGGTACTGCGTGATATCGCTGGGCTGGCCGGGCTGGTGGAGCAAGTCAAGTTCAAAGAGGCGCAGACCGCGCTGCTGCTGTCGGACAACGAAACCACCGAGCAGGTGGCCGCCGCTACGGGATCGGCGCGCACCACCGACCTGGGCGTAGGGGGCCTTGTGTTTGGCAAGCTCGGCGGTGCTGCGGGCGCCGGCTGGAGCAACACCAACGAGGGCAAGGTAATTGCTGCAGCGTTTCTGGATGCGCACAACCAGCTGGTGGTGCAGGTGCGCGCCCTGCAGGCAAAAGCGCTTCCGCCGCCTGTGCCCACAGTGCGCGGTACCGCTGGCTGAAACCGATGGGGGCCAATGGCGTGCAGGTTTTCAAGATACCGGAATCGGTGCTCGTGGTGATCCATACGCCTGCGTTGGATGTCCTATTGCTCTCCCGCGCAGACTGGCCGGACCACTGGCAATCGGTCACCGGCTCCAAGGATTTCGCCGCCGAATCGTTTGAAGCAACCGCGATCCGCGAGGTGCGCGAGGAAACCGGCATCGACGCAAGGCTTCCTGGCCATGTGCTGACCGACTGGCAGCACGAAAACGAATACGACATCTGGCCGCGTTGGCAACACCGCTATGCCGATGGGGTGGTGCGCAACCGCGAGCGGGTCTTTGGTCTGTGCGTACCGGCAGGCACACCCGTGGTGCTCAGCGCACGCGAGCATCTGGCGGCGCGCTGGCTGCCTTGGGCGGATGCAGCAGATGCGTGCTTTTCAAGAACCAACGCGCAAATGTGCAGAGAATTGCCAGCCCGCGTTGCCGTGCTTAAAACGCGTTCTTAGCCAACATCCGTGCCCGTTGCCGCTGGGCTGCGTGCCGGCGCAGCCGCCGGTGCCGCAGGCGTGCG
>JBATPF010000047.1:0-7526 GCA_049291355.1 Giesbergeria sp. | reverse complement strand
CTGCACGACGACGCCGAGGCGCGCTACGTCTCGCGCGGCGGGCTCAAGCTGGCCGGGGCGCTGGCGGCGACCGGCCTGGACGTGTCGGGGCGCCTGTGCCTGGACGTGGGCCAGTCGACTGGCGGTTTTACCGATTGCCTGTTGCAGCACGGCGCCGCGCACGTAGTGGGCGTGGACGTGGGCCAGGGGCAGTTGCACCCGCGCCTGCGTGAGGATGCGCGTGTGACCTGCATTGAGCAGATCAATTCGCGCGCGCTGAATGCTTCTGATTTGATAGCTTATGACATAGATGGGGTAAGCGCTGGAGGCCAATTTGATCCAAAATTTGAGGTCATCGCGAGCGATCTCTCGTTTATCTCCCTGACCTTGGTTTTGCCCGCGCTGGTCCCGCTGCTCGCGGACGGCGGTGCGCTGCTGATGCTGGTCAAGCCCCAGTTCGAGCTGCAGCCGGGACAGGTAGGCAAGGGCGGCATCGTGCGCGACCCAGCGCTTTACGAAGTGGTCGAGCAGCGCATCCGGGCCTGCTGCGCCGAGCAGGGCTTGGCGGTGCAGGCGTGGCTGGACAGCCCGATTGCCGGCGGCGACGGAAACCGTGAATTCTTCATTTTTGCCAGGAGGGCCGCGTGAACGCTGCCGCAAACCAGAACGCCGCGCTGGCGGTGAGCTTTGAGTACTTCCCCCCCAAAACGCCCGAAGGCGCCGAGAAGCTGCGCGCGGTGCGGCGACAGTTGCAGGCGCTGGCGCCCGAATTTTGCTCGGTGACCTACGGGGCCGGTGGCTCCACCCATCAAGGGACCTTTGATACCGTGCGCGAAATTCTGCAGGAAGGCGTGGTGGCCGCCTCACATTTCTCCTGCATCGGCGCCACGCGCCAGTCGGTGCGCGAGCAGCTCGCCATACTGGGCGCCATGGGCGTCAAGCGCCTGGTGGCTTTGCGCGGTGACCTGCCCAGCGGCTATGGCATGGGCGGCGAGTTTCAGTACGCGAGCGACCTGGTTTCCTTCATCCGCTCAGAAACCGGCGATGCGTTCCGCATCGAAGTGGCCGCCTACCCCGAGGTGCATCCGCAGGCCCGGTCGCCCGAGGCCGACCTGCGCGCTTACGTCACCAAGGTACAGGCAGGGGCGAGTTCAGCCATCACGCAATACTTCTACAACGCCGACGCGTATTTCCGCTTCGTCGACGACGCCGCGCGGCAGGGCGCGCAGGTGCCGGTGGTGCCCGGCATCATGCCGATCGGCAGCTCCTCGCAATTGCTGCGGTTCTCCGATGCCTGCGGCGCCGAGGTGCCGCGCTGGATCCGCCTGCGCCTGCAGTCCTACGGCGACGACGTGGCCAGCATCAAGGCCTTCGGCCTCGACGTGGTGACGCGTTTGTGCGAACAACTGCGCGCTGGCGGTGCCCCTGCGCTGCACTTCTACACCATGAACCAGAGCGCCGCGACGCTTGAGCTGTGCCGGCGCCTGGGCAGCGCCGGCCCGCTATCCACCTGATTCGAGCGTGAACGTCGCGTGCCGGTCCTGGCCGAGTCGCTCGACCAGTTGCGGCAGTGCCGGGGCCAGCGCGGCCTTGAGCGTGTGCGGCGGGTTGATAAGAAACATGCCGCTTGCAGGCAGGCCCGGGCGCTTCTCCTCGCCGGTGGCACTGGTGGTGATCTTGCTGGACTTCACCGTCAGCGTGGCGTGCAGCCAGCTCTTGCCCGCTTTTTGCGCCATGGTTTTCAGGCGACGCGGCAGGTCGTGCGCCTCCGGGCGCGGAATGATCGGGTACCAGACCGCGTAGGTACCGGTGGGAAAGCGCTTGAGCCCCTCAGCGGCCAGGTCCAGCACCTTGCCATAGTCGCTCTTCATTTCATAGCTAGGATCGCATAGCAGCAAAGCGCGGCGGGCCGGTGGAGGCAAAAATTTGCGCCAACCCTCGAAACCGTCCTCGAGCAGCACGGCCACCTGCCGCCCCGCTTCAAGCTGGGCCACGTTGCCTGCGAGCGAACGCCCGTCGCTTGGGTGCAGCTCGAACAGTTTGAGCCGGTCGTGCGCACGCAGCAGGTGCTGGATGATGAAGGGCGAACCGGGGTAGACCTTCAGCGCGGCGCCCTTGTTGAAGGAGTGCACCAGGTCCAGGTAGACCTGCAGTGCGGGCGCCAGCGGCGCCGCATCGGGGGCCGTGGCCGCCAGTTGCAACAGGCCGTGGCCCGATTCGCCGCTGGTGCGTGCGTAGTCGCCGTCCAGTCGGTACAGGCCGGCGCCGGCATGGGTGTCGATCACCGTGAGCGCCGCGTCCTTCTCGGTGAGGTATTGCACGGTGGCAATCAGCACCGTGTGCTTGAGCACATCGGCGTGGTTGCCTGCATGGAAGGCGTGGCGGTAACTGAACATGCACCAATGGTAACCAAGCGCGGCGCGCCCGCACTTGCGCTCGCCACAGATGGCATGTTTGTTGCTGTATCTGAGAGAAAACGATCGGGCGACCATTCTGCGGCGCACATACTGTGCGATTTTTGTCCGCTGGGGTCATTTTTGCGCCCCCGTTGCTGTCAAAACCTATGATGATGCAAAGCGGTGCCCATGCCGCTGCGCCGCACGAGACCGCCCTTTTACGCATGACCGAAAGTTCTCTATCTGAGCCCCGAACGCAAGTGCGCCATTTGGACGCATTGCCGGTAGGAACACGCCTGGCCGAATTTGAAATCCTTTCCCTGCTCGGTGTGGGGGGCTTTGGAATGGTCTACAAGGCCTTCGATCATTCGCTGCATCGGGCCGTGGCGATCAAGGAATACCTGCCCGCAAGCTTGGTCGCACGCGCCAGCGATGGATCACTTTGGGCGCGTTCTTCAACCGACGAACCGGCGTTTCAGGCTGGCCTGCATTCGTTTGTCGATGAGGCGCGCATGCTGGCGCAGTTTGACCATCCCTCCCTGGTCAAGGTGTTTCGCTTCTGGGAATCGCACAACACGGCCTACATGGTGATGCCGCTGTACCGCGGCATGACCTTCAAGCAGGCCCGTGCCCAGATGCGCGCGCCGCCCCCCGAAGCCTGGTTGCGCCAGGTGCTGTGGTCGGTGCTGGGCGCTTTGCGCGTGCTGCACGACGCCAACACCCTGCACCGAGACATCTCGCCCGACAATATTTTTCTGCAGGACATCGGTCCGCCGGTGCTGCTCGACCTGGGTGCGTCGCGCCATGCGATCAATGACCGCGATCGCAAGCACACCGCCGTGCTCAAGGTGAACTATGCGCCCATAGAGCAATACTCGGAAGCGGAAGGCGACGGCTCGGTGGAACTCGAACAGGGCCCCTGGAGCGACCTGTATTCGCTGGGCGCCGTAATGCATGGTTGCTTGTGCAACGATGCGCCGCTGCCGGCGACGCTGCGGTCCTTGCGTGACCGGATGGTGCCGTTTTCGCGCGTGGCCAAAACGGTGCGAAAGCAGTTTGGCCAAGACTATTCGGCGCCATTTGTCGAAGCGATTTCCCAAGCGCTCAAGCTCAAACCCGAGGAGCGTCCGCAAGATATTGACGCCTTTCTTGCCGCCATGGAGATGACCAGCCCACCCCTAGGTGTGGAGCATTTCGATTTCCGCGCCGAGTTGGGCGATATCTGGGTAGAGCCGACGGACCAGCCGGATGCCACCGTCACGGCTACTACGGTGGACCTCACGGGCGAGCGCCCTGCGCCCCTACCGACCGGTTTGGCGGGCAGCAAAGCGGGCGCCAGCGCGCCAGCGGCCAGCGTGGCCTCTGTTGTGTCCGTGCCCAAGGCCATACCCCCGCCGAGCGGGCCCGAGTCCGAAATGCAGGACACCGTATTTCTTGAGCGCGACAGCGTCCTCGCTGAAATGGAGCCCCCACGCCGCCCGTCGGCACCCTTGCCGGTCGAAGCGGGTGCGCTTGAATCCGAATGGTCCAAGAGCCGCACGGTAGCGCACGCGTCCCGGCCGCGCTGGATGTGGATGGGTGTGGCGGCTTCCGTCCTCGTCCTGGGCGCTGCGGCCATGGCTCTGCGTCACAAGGCCTCGCCCACGGAGCCTGCAGCCGCGCCCGATGCCATCATCACGGAGTTCAAGTCCGCGCCGGATGCGTCCGTAGCAAACGCCCCTCTGGCCAGCGCAGAGCCGTCTCAGCCTCCGGCTGCGGCCAGCGACGCGGTGATCGACGCAGGCCCGCCGCCTGCGTTTGTTCCGTCCACCGATCCACGGGCGGCGCCCAAGCCCACAAGGGTGGTACGGCTGAAAGAGCCGCCTCCGGTCGAGATACCTGCCCCTCTGACGCCGGTGGTGGCAGCTCCGCCGCCTGCGCCCGTCCCGGCGCCCGTACAGCGCAAAGCGCCACCAGCGCCTCTTTGCGCCGACACCAATGCGTTCACCCGAAGCATGTGCCTGCGCGATGAGTGCAGCAAGCCCGGCAATGCGGGCAAATCCGACTGCGTTGAATTTCGCCGTGCGATCGAGCCCCTGGAGCGCAACAATTTTGCCAACTGAGTCCCTGCGGACGGACGCCTGAACCGCTTGAGCCATGCGCCGGCCCACGCGCGCAGGGCCCTGATCCACGCGCTGGCGCACTCCGTGCGTGGGCTGCGCCAGGGCCTTGGCGGGTGGGATCAAAACGGCATTTCCAAAAATCACGCAAGCTTTGTATAATGGCGGGCTTCGCAGCGCTTGCGTGCTCCGCGGCGAAGTGTGGTGTGGGCGTGCGCGCCCTTGCTGCAAGTACCACCTAAGAGGTTTCCACTTTAGAGAAACGCCGACCGTGGAAAAGAGCCCAAAGGACGCCGGCCCCTGTTGTAGGCCGGTCAAACCCTCGAAAGAGAAACTCATGAAAACCTTCAGCGCCAAACCCGCTGATGTGACGCACGAGTGGTTTGTGATTGACGCCACCGATAAGGTGCTCGGCCGGGTAGCCAGCGAAGTTGCCCACCGCCTGCGCGGCAAACACAAAGCCATTTATACGCCTCACATCGATACCGGTGACTTCATCGTCATCATCAATGCAGCGCAACTCAGGGTCACCGGCGCCAAGTCGACCGACAAGATCTACTACCGCCACTCGGGTTACCCCGGCGGTATCACGGCGACGAACTTCCGCGACATGCAATCCAAGCACCCCGGCCGCGCGCTGGAAAAGGCTGTCAAGGGCATGCTGCCCAAGGGCCCGCTTGGTTACGCCATGATCAAGAAACTCAAGGTGTACGGTGGTGCTGAGCATCCCCACACCGCCCAACAGCCCAAAGTGCTGGAACTGTAAGGAGCCTTGAGATGATTGGTGAATGGAACAATGGCACCGGCCGTCGCAAATCCAGCGTCGCCCGCGTGTTTCTGAAAAAAGGCAGCGGCAAGATCACGATCAACGGCAAGGACATCCAGTCCTACTTCGGCCGTGAGACGTCGATCATGATCGCCAAGCAGCCACTCTTGCTGACCAACCACGCTGAAACGTTTGACATCATGATCAACGTGCACGGCGGCGGCGAATCTGGCCAGGCTGGCGCAGCACGTCACGGCATCACCCGCGCCCTGATCGACTATGACGATACCCTCAAGCCGGCGCTGAGCCAGGCCGGTTTCGTCACGCGCGATGCGCGCGAAGTGGAACGCAAGAAGGTCGGTCTGCGTTCTGCACGCCGCGCCAAGCAGTTCTCGAAGCGCTGATCCGCACTTCCTGTTCTGCAGACACCAGCCGCACCGGTTCGCCGGGTGCGGCTTTTTTGTTTGCAGGGGGTGGCTTGTGGTCCACAATCGCCCCTTTTGCGTGTGGGCGGCGCCTTGCGCTGTCCGAGGAGAAGAATGCGTTTTCGATTGCTGCGTCGCCGGCTCACCATCAGCGCTCCGCGCATGGCGGTGCGCAGTGCGCTGCCCTGGCCCCTGCGCTGGCTGGTCTTTGCGGTGGTTCTCGGCCTGTGTGCGGCCGTGGCACTCTGGGCGTTCGAATTCGGGCGTTCGCTGGCGGGCCTGGACGCGGGTGGACGCGAAGAGCTGGTGCAGCTGCGCAGCGAACTGGCGCGCCTGCGCAGCGATGCCCAGCAGAACCAGACCATTGCCAACACCTCGGGCAGCCTGCTGCTGGCCGAACGCTCGGCACTGGATCAACTCAAGCTGCAGCTCAGGCAACTGGAAGGCGAAAATCGCTCCTTGCGGGAAGACCTGGGGTTTTTTGAGAAACTCATTCCCAGCAGCAGTTCGGACGACGATCTGGCCATTCGGGGTCTGCAGGCCGAGCAGCAGGCCGATGCCACGCTGCGCTGGCAGGTGCTCGTCATGCGGCCGGTGAAGAACGCGGCGGAGTTTTCCGGGCAGCTGGAGCTGGTGGCCTCGGGGATGCGGGAAGGCAAGCCATGGAGCCAGCGCTTTGCAGGCGATGCGCAAGCTTTCAAACTGCGCCAGTACCAGCGGCTCGAAGGCATTGCCCGGCTGCCGCCGCATGTGCTGGTCAAAACCCTCACCGCCAGAATTTTGCACGAGGGGCGGGTTCGCGCTTCGCAGACCACAGACGTCGGCTCGTAGAACCATTGACCGCCCTTTTTGATCCCTCTTTCCCAGCCACAGGAGCGCCTTCATGTTTTCACGCAACAAGCAACCCGCCATTAAAAGCCTGATCGCGCAAGGCACCCGCATCGAAGGCGACGTGCATTTTGTCGATGGCCTGCGCATCGACGGGGAAGTGCGTGGCGATGTGCGTGCGCAGGGAGGGCAATCGGGGCTGCTCGTGATATCGGCGCTGGCCCGGGTGGACGGCGCAGTACATGCTGCGCATGTCATCGTGAACGGCGAGGTGGTCGGGCCCGTGCACGCCACGGAACTGCTTGAATTGCAGCCCAAGGCACGCATTACAGGCGACGTGCATTACAAGGCCTTGGAAATGCACCAGGGCGCCACCATTTGTGGAACCATGACACCTACGGACGCGGTGCTGGAGGAAAAGCCCCCACTCAAGCTAGCGTCAAGTGCGCAGTGAAAAGAATTCCCACGAAGACTGCAGTAGTATTTCCCTCAAATATGCGATTTGGAGTTAGCCATGAATGCCGTTGCTGAGATTTTGCCGACCGAAATGTCCGACCCAATCATCTTCACTGAGAGTGCGGCGGCCAAGGTGGCCGATCTCATTGCCGAAGAAGGCAATCCAGAGCTGAAACTGCGCGTTTTTGTGCAGGGCGGGGGCTGCTCGGGGTTCCAGTATGGCTTTACGTTTGACGAAATCACCAACGAAGACGATACCGTGATGACCAAGAACGGTGTCTCGTTGCTGATCGATGCCATGAGCTACCAGTATCTGGTAGGCGCAGAGATCGACTACAAAGAAGACCTGCAGGGGGCGCAGTTTGTCATCAAGAATCCGGGTGCGACGTCCACCTGTGGCTGCGGTTCCAGTTTTTCCTGAAACGAACCAACAACCCCCTGTGGCGCTTCGCGCCTTCCCCCTTCTCTGGCATCGCTGGGCGATGCGGAAGCGGGACGCCGCCAGCGGCGCGGCCAGCCCAGGCCCTTGCGCGGCGGCCGCTGGTCTCGGCTGCAGGTGGCGCGCACGCCGTATAGA
>JBATPF010000046.1:0-2724 GCA_049291355.1 Giesbergeria sp. | reverse complement strand
CTGAACGACGCCGAAGACCAGGCCGCGCGCTTTCACGCGCAGGTGGCGGCCAAGGACAGCGGCGACGACGAAGCCATGTATTTCGACCACGACTTCCTGCGGGCGCTCGAATACGGCATGCCTCCGGCCGGTGGCTGCGGCATCGGCATCGACCGGCTGATGATGCTGCTGACCGACAGCCCGAGCATTCGCGACGTAATCCTGTTCCCGGCGCTGCGGCGCGAATCGTAAGGGTGCTGCGCGGCAAAGGCGATCCCACGGCATGCGGCATTCGTTGACGCTCTACCTGCCCGCTTGGGCGCAGGACTGGCTGGAAGTCATCGTTCCGGCGCTGCAGATCGTGCTGATCATTCTGTGCGCGTGGCTGCTGCACCGCATTCTGCGCCGCGTGATCCGCCGTGCCAGTGCGCACTACACCTTGCCGACCGACATGAGCATGCTGGCAAACGGCATTGTGCGCTGGGCCATCTTGTTGGCCGCTGCGCTGCTGGTGCTTGATCGCCTGGGGGTGTCGGCCACGGTGATGTGGACGGCTTTTACGGGCTTTGCCACCGTGGGCGCCGTGGCGTTCTTTGCCGCCTGGAGCGTACTCTCCAACCTGTTCTGCGCCATGCTGATCTTCACCGTCGGACCGTTTCGCGTCGGCGACGTGATCGAAGTGCTGGACACGCAGGACACGGGAGGCGCGCGCGGCCGGGTGATCGACATCAACCTGCTCTACACCACGCTTGAGGACCTGGACCCCGACACGGCGGGCACCTTGCTGCAAATCCCCAACACCATGGTCTTTCAGCGGGTGGTGCGGCGCTGGCGGCCGGGGCAGGCCGTTGTGGATCGCGTCCCCAAGAAGGCGGGCGACACGCAGACAAGCGCTGCCTAAGGCAGCATTTCCAGCGCCCGCAGGTAGCGTGCCTCGAACATCAGCTCGTCCCAGGCCTCGGGCGGCGCTTGCGGCAGCAAGGCCAGGCGGCGTGCCTCGCTGGCGGGGTTGCTCTGCCAGGCGCCCTGCTGCTGCAGCTGCGCCAGGCCATCGAGCAGTGCATCCACAGGCTCGCCCTGCCCTAGGCTCTGGTTGCACAGCAGCACCAGATCGCAACCAGCTTGCAGGGCCGCATGCGCTGCCTCTGCGTGCGAGACCACGCGGCCATCCAGGCGCCGCGCGCCCTCCATGCTCAGGTCGTCGCTAATGACCGCACCCTCAAAACCCAGGCGCGTGCGCAGGATGTCCGTAATCCAGCGCTGCGAAAAGCACGCCGGCCGCGCATCGACGCGGGAATAGACCACGTGGGCCGGCATCACGGCGCTGAGCGCGCTGGAGAGCCAGCCATAGGGCGCGGCATCGTCCTGCAAGATGGCGCTGAGGCTGCGCCGGTCCACCGGCAAATCGGTGTGCGAGTCGGCCGTGACAAAGCCATGGCCGGGAAAGTGCTTGCCGCAGTTGCCCATGCCCGCCTGCAGCAGGCCCAGCATGACGGCCCGCGCCAGGGTGGCCACCACGCGCGCATCCTGATGAAACGCCCGGTTGCCGATCACGCCGCTGCGCGAGCCACCCGACTCCTGCGGCCAATCCAGGTCCAACACCGGTGTGAAGGAAAAATCGACGCCGCAGGCGCGCAGTTCGCTGGCCAGCACGTAGCCGGCCGCTGTGGCGGCGTCCTGCGCCCGCATGGCGCCGCTGCCAGGGCCGGCCTTGCCATCGTGCATCCAGAGCTCGCCCAGAGCGCCCATGGGCGGCAGTTGGGTGAAGCCGTCGCTGCGAAAGCGCTGCACGCGGCCGCCCTCATGGTCTACGCTGATGAGCAGATCACCGCGCACGTCTTTGATGGCCGCCGTGAGGTCGAGCAACTGCGCGCGATTTACCCAGTTGCGGGCAAACAAGATGATGCCGCCGACCAGCGGGTGCGCCAGGCGGCGACGATCGGTGGCGCTGAGGGCTGTGCCGGCGACATCGATGAGGAGCGGTGCGTGTTGAGTCATCCGTGATTACTCATTTTTTTATAGCTACATACGCTTATCTAAAAAGCGCTAGAGCCTTGTTTGATTAAATTTTTTCGACCACACAGTAGCTGACAGCGTAGTCGGTCTCGTCCGTCACGCTGATGTGCGCCGTGAGGCCCCGCGCATCGAACCACTCCTTGAGCGCGCCGTGCAGCACGATCACCGGCTGGCCGCTGGCCAGCTTGGCGACTTCGCAGGCGCGCCAGGTCATGGGCATGCGCATGCCCAGGCCAATCGCCTTGCTGAACGCCTCTTTGGCGGAAAAGCGCGTCGCCAGGTAGCGCAGGCCGCGCTCGGGCCAGCGGGCACTGCGGGCGCGCCAGACCGCCATCTCGCCTTCGCTCAGAATTTTGTGGGCAAAGCGCTCGCCGTGGCGATCCAGGCTGGCGCGGATGCGGCGCACGTCGCAGATGTCGGTGCCGATGCCGTAAATCATCGTTTGGAGTCAGCCAAGCCTGACCCCGGATGCGTCGCGGATGCAGCGCAGGTAGTCCTGCACCGTCGCCGCGTAACCCAGTTCCAGCGCGTCGGCAATCAGCGCGTGGCCGATGGAGACTTCGTCCACGCCCGGCACGGCGCGCAAAAAACCGGTCAGATTCTCGCGGTTCAGGTCGTGGCCGGCGTTCACGCCCAGACCAGCGGCCAGTGCAGCCTGCGCCGCAGCGGTGTAGCGCGCCAGTTGCGCCGCCAGCGTGGCGTGGCCCCAAGCCGCAGCGTAGGGCTCGG
>JBATPF010000045.1:0-5478 GCA_049291355.1 Giesbergeria sp. | reverse complement strand
GGCCCGGACGATCTCAAATGTCATGCCGGTCAGCCTGCCATTGACATGTTCAACGGTCTTGGGCACGTGAAAGTTCAGGATCGGAATGCCTTCGTGCTGGGCGTCTTCCTTTTCCCAGGGCGACGCTTTCATTTCGTCGAAGCCACTGCGCACGATGACCTTGACGTCGGTGCCGCCCAGGCGCCGCGCCGAGCGGCAGCAGTCCATGGCGGTATTGCCGCCGCCCAGCACGATGACGCGCGGCGCAACACTGGTGATGTGCCCGAACGACACCGAAGCCAGCCAGTCGATGCCGATATGGATGTTGTCGGTGATATCGCGCCGGCCTGGAATCTCCAGATCGCGCCCGCGCGGCGCGCCGCTGCCCACAAACACCGCGTCGTAGCCTTGCTGCAGCAGCACGCGCAGCGAGTCCACGCGCTCTTGGTTCCGAAACTGCACGCCCATGTCGAGGATGTAGCCGGTTTCTTCGTCGATCACCGATTCGGGCAGGCGAAAACGTGGAATCTGGCTGCGGATAAAGCCGCCTGCCTTGGATTCGGCGTCGAACACCGTCACCTCGTAGCCCAGCGGCGCCAGGTCGCGCGCCACGGTCAGCGATGCCGGGCCGGCCCCCACGCAGGCCACGCGCTTGCCGTTGCGGGGTGCGATGGCGGGCATGCGCGCCTTGATTCCGGCGGTTTTGTTGTCGGCCGCCACGCGCTTCAAGCGGCAGATCGCCACCGGCTCGGGCTTGGCGTCGTTGCTTTCTTCCACCCGGACGCGCCGGCAGGCGGGTTCGCAGGGGCGGTCGCAGGTGCGGCCCAGAATGCCGGGAAACACGTTGGACACCCAGTTGACCATGTAGGCGTCGTCGTAGCGGCCCTGGCCGATCAGGCGGATGTATTCGGGCACCGGCGTGTGGGCAGGGCAGGCCCACTGACAATCAACTACCTTGTGGAAGTAGTCCGGATGGGCGGTGTGGGTAGGCTGCAAGGCAAACTCCAGTCCTCGGGTCTGCAGCCACGGCGGCGCAGGAAAGCAAAGTCTATGCCCGCAAGGTGGGGGCCGGTGCTCGGGGGAATCCCTTGGATTGGCCGTGCGGCGTACCAGATATTGATCGCCGTCAAGGGTTGTTCAGTACGGCTGCGCTTCGGTCAGGCTGCGCCGTTGGGCGGCAATCCAGTCCATAGCCATGGATTCGCCTTGGGCCAGATGGTGCAAAGCTGCAGGACTCAGTGCTGCGCCCAGTTCGAAATCCGTACCTTCCATCGCCAGTTGCCAGGCAGGTGGTGCCTGGCCGTTCAGACGCTCCGCGACTTGCAGCACCGCCGGCGCCGAAAGCGCATGGCTGTTGGGGGGGGTGCGTGCATCGGCCTGGATGGAGGCCAGGCACGCGCCGTCCACTACGCCGGGCCGTGCGGCATCCACGAACAGGACCGCATGGCGTCCTTGCAAGTCGAGGGCGTGCTCCACCTGTAGCTGAAAATCGGTCAGCAATTCCACGTCGCCCGCACCCTCCAGTTGGCGGGCGGCCAGCCGTTCCAGCAGGCAGGGTCCGAGGGCATCGTCGCCCCGGCTGGGGTTGCCCACGGCCAGTATGAGCAGGGAAGGAGTTTTCACCGGGCGGGCTGACGGGGCAGGGACGGGCGGGCGCTGCGCTCGGTGCGGCCATCGCCGTGGCGCAACACGGAATCGACCAACTGACCATCGGCGTCGATGACGGCCACCTGCAGGGGCATGCTGCCCAGCGCGTGCGTGGCGCAGCTCAGGCAGGGGTCGTAGGCGCGGATGGCCACTTCGATGTGGTTGAGCAGCCCTTCGGTGATTTCGCGCCCGTCGAAGTAGGTGCGTGCCACGGCGCGCACCGATTCGTTCATGGCCTGGTTGTTGTGTGTGGTGCTGACGATCAGGTTGCACCAGCTGATCAAGTCGTCATCGCCGATGGCGTAGTGGTGGATCAGGGTGCCACGCGGTGCCTCGATTACACCCACCCCCACGCGCCGGGTGGGGCGCTGCGCGGGCAGCGGCGCGGTCAGTGTGCCACCCAGCAGCGCATCGTCCTGGAGCAGTTCGGCAATCACCTCCATGGCGTGCAGCATCTCGATCATGCGCGCCCAGTGGTAGGCCAGCGTGGCGTGCACCGGGCCGTGAGCGAGAAAGCGCTGGCGCTGGGCCTCGGCCCGCGCGCTGGGAATATGGCTGCAGTTGTGCACCCGTGCGAGCGGGCCAACGCGGTACCAGCCAGCGCCCGGCCCCAGGCTGCGCAGGTAGGGGAACTTCATGTAGGTCCAGGGCTCGGTGGCCTCTTCAATCAGGTCCATGTAGTTCTGCACATCGACGCCGTCGTGCAGGATGCGGCCTTCGGCATCGCGTACACGCAACGCGCCGTCGTAAAGCTCCATGGCGCCATCGGAGCGCACGATGGACATCCAGCCCGAACGGATGCTGCCGAATTCCCCGTACAGCGCCTCGTTCTGGCTGTGCAGGCGAGCTACCAGCTCCACCGCCTGTTCGCACCAGTCCAGCATTTGCGGCACCTGGGCGGCCAGTTCATCGCGTTCCGGGCGCGTCAGGTGGCGGTTGACGCCCCCAGGGATCGAGCCGGTGCCGTGCACGCGCTTGCCTGCCGTGAGGCGTATCACCTCCTGGCCAAACTTGCGCAGCAGCACGCCTTGGCGGGCAATATCGGGGTAGGCCGCCGCTACACCAAGGATATTGCGCCGCGTGGCATCGCTGTCAAAGCCGAACAGCAGGTCAGGGGACGAGAGGTGGAAGAAATGCAAGGCATGCGACTGCATGATCTGGCCGTAATGCATCAGGCGGCGCACCACTTCGGCGGTGCGCGGCACCGCGGCGATACCCAGCGCCACGTCGATGGCCTTGCTGGCTGCCAAGTGGTGGGAGACCGGGCAAATGCCGCACAGACGCTGCACCATCACGGGAACCTCCCAGTAGGGCCGCCCGACGATGAAGCTCTCGAAGCCACGGAACTCCACAATGTGCAATCGCGCCTGCTGAACCCGGTTGTGTTCGTCCAGTAGCAGCGTCACCTTGCCATGGCCCTCCACGCGAGATACGGGGTCGATCACCACCCTCCGAGGGGTAGCAGGCGTGGAGACAGGAGCGGGGTGGGTCATTAGTCGAATCGAACCAGTGAAGGGTCTGTGTGCGGTGTGCGACCTTCGAGCAGTGCAGTGAGCAGGTGCCAGATCGCGTCGGCGCTGGGGGGGCAGCCAGGCAAAAAATGGTCGATGTGCACCACCTCATGGATCGGATGCACATGGGCCAGTGGCAAGGGTAGTTCGGGGTCGTTGGGGACTTGGCTCCCCGCAGCCAGCCCAGGCCTGCCTCGGTAGACGTCAAGCAGGATCTCTCCGACGTCCAGGTGGTTGCGTTGCGCAGGCAGTCCGCCATTGATGGCGCAGGCCCCCACGGCCACAAGGACCTTGCAGTGCTCCCGGAATTCGCGCAGAACGAGCACGTTCTCGCTGTTGCAGAGGCCGCCTTCGATCAGGCCAATGTCGCAGGGGCCGCAGTGCTTGATGTCGGTCAGTGGTGAGCGGTCGAATTCGACGCGTTCTGCCAGAGCAAAGAGACGCTCGTCGATGTCAAGAAGCGACATGTGGCAGCCAAAGCAGCCCGCCAGCGAAACCGTGGCCATGCGCAGCTTGGGGCGAATGTCTTTAGTCGGGGCCATGGGAAGCCTCCGGGGGGGCGGTGGTGTCGAAATGTCGTTCGCCAATGGGTACGGCAAAACCGCGCCGCTTGGGCAGAATGGCGCCCACCGGGCAGATGTGCGCCGCATGGTCCTCTGCAGCCAAGCGGCTGTCGCCCAGCAGGCCCGTGGGCGAATTGACCAGCAGGTGGGTGCCAATGCCGTGCCCGCCGATAGCGAAAACCCCTTTGCCATCGCTTTCGTTGCTGGCGCGCACGCACAGTTTGCACAGAATGCAGCGGTTCAGGTCCAGCCAGATGTCGGGGTGGCTGGCATCCACCGGGCGCACGGGCGCCTGCATGTCGTAGTGCATGCCGGTCATGCCCAGTGCATAGGCGGTGGCCTGCAGCAGGCAGTCGCCGCTTTTCTCGCAGCCAGGGCAGAAGTGGTTGCCTTCGACAAACAGCATTTGCGTCAGGCGCAGGCGCCGCGCGTCAAGTTCGGGCGTGCGGTTTTCTACCGCCAGGCCTGCCTGGGCGGGCGTGGTGCAGGCGGCGGCCAGGCGGCCATCGATGCGGACGGTACACAGGCGGCAAGCGCCGCTCTGGCCCAGAGCGGCATCCCAGCACAGGTGGGCAATGGAATGGCCTGCCCGCTGCGCGGCATCCATCAGGGTGTCGCCTTCGGTGAAAGGTACCTCGGTGCCGTCGAGCAGGAAATGGTTCATCCCTGTTGTTCCAGGTGGGCCTGGGCGTCGTCGCGCCCGGTCACGCGCCTTGCGGGCGCCAGTTCGGCGTCCAGGTCGAAGCCGGGGGTGAAGCTGGGCCGCTGCATGCGCCGGTCATAGGCCGGACCAAAGCGTTCCAATGTGTCGCGCAGCGCATGGGTGCTGCTGGCGCCCAGGCCGCAGTGGGTGGTGCCCTGCATCAGGGTGTCCAGGTCGTCTAGGTCGGCTCTGTCGAAGGGCGAGCCACGGCCTGACGCCAGCTTGTCCAGGCGTTGCAGCACCAGCGTGGTGCCCACCCGGCAGGGCGTGCAGAAGCCGCAGCTCTCGTGCGCAAAAAAATGGGCAAAACCGTGCGCTATCTCGAACATGTCACGCGATTGGTCAAAGACCATCAGGGCGCCTGCCGTGGACACGTCTTCGAAACCGACGCGCCGCTCCAGCTCGTGCGTCGCCAGGCACCGCCCGGACGGGCCGCCGACCTGCACCGCTTGGGTGTTGCGTGCGCCGCAGTCGTGCAGCACCTGCGCTACCGTGATGCCCAGCGGGTATTCGTAGATGCCGGGGCGTTCGCAGTCGCCACTGACTGAATGCAGCTTGGTGCCGCTGCTGTGGGCCGTGCCGATGGCGGCCCACCACTCGCCGCCTCGCAGGGCGATCTGCGCCGCTGCGCAGAAGGTTTCCACGTTGTTGACGATGGTGGGCTGGCCCAGGTAGCCTTGTTCCACCGGGAAGGGCGGCCGGATGCGCGGCGTGCCGCGTTTGCCTTCCAGGGATTCGATCAAGGCGCTCTCTTCGCCGCAGACATAGGCACCGGCACCCACGTGGATGCAGATGTCGAAATCGAAACCCTCCCTGCCCAGAATACGAGCGCCCAGCAGGCCGCGTGAACGCCTTTGCGCCAGCGCGGCTTCAAGCGCTTCGAGCAGGAAGCGGTACTCGCCCCGCAGATACAGAAAACCCGTGCGGGCACCCAGCACCCAAGCGGCCAGGGTCATGCCCTCGAACACCGCATCGGCTTGCCGGTTCAATAGAACACGGTCCTTGAAGGTGCCGGGTTCGCCCTCGTCGGCGTTGCAAACCACCACGCGCGTGTGGCCAGAGGCCAACGGTGCGT
>JBATPF010000044.1:0-12041 GCA_049291355.1 Giesbergeria sp. | reverse complement strand
TCCATATCGACGGCCGCAAGGCGGCCGAAGACGTGCGCGAAAAAGTAGCCATCGTGCGCCCGTTGCTGCGCGACGAGGTCAAAGAGCCGCGCGTGCTGCGTTTTGACCCGGCCAGCCGGCCGGTGTGGTCGCTGGCCGTGCTGCCGGAGGCCGGCGCGGCACAACCGCTCTCGCCGCAGGCGCTGACCACCTGGGCCGACCAGACGCTGCGCAAGCGCCTGGAGAACGTGCGCGGCGTGGGCGCAGTGAACTTGGTGGGCGCCACGCGGCGCGAGATCAACATCTACCTGCAGCCGCAAGCGCTGGAGGCGTTTGGCATCACGCCCGAGCAGGTGGTGAATGCGGTGCGCAGTGAAAACCAGGACCTGCCCCTGGGCGCCATCCGTTCGCTCAACCAGGAGCGCGTGGTACAGATCGACGCCCGCATGCAGCGGCCCGAGGATTTCAGCCGCATCATCGTCGCCCGCAAAGGGGGCGCACCGGTGCGCATCGAACAGGTGGCGCGCGTGGAAGACGGCGCCGAAGAAGTCGAGAGCCTGGCGCTCTACAACGGCCAGCGCACGCTGCTGCTGTCGGTGCAGAAGGCCCAGGGCGAGAACACCATCGAAGTGGTCGACGGCCTGAACGCGGCCGTGGCCGCGCTGCGCGCCGAGCTGCCCGCAGGCGTGCGACTCGAAGCCATTGGCGACAGCGCACGCCCGATCCGCGTGGCGGTGGAAAACGTGCGCGAGACGCTGATCGAAGGCGCGGCGCTCACGGTGCTGATCGTCTTTTTGTTCCTCAACTCATGGCGCTCGACGGTTATCACCGGTCTGACGCTGCCGATCTCCATCATCGGCACCTTTTTGTTCATGTACTGGTTTGGCTTCACCATCAACATGATCACGCTGATGGCGCTCAGCCTGTGCGTGGGCCTGCTGATTGACGACGCCATCGTGGTGCGCGAGAACATCGTGCGCCACGTGCAGATGGGCAAGGGGAGCTTTGCCGCTGCCATGGAGGGCACGCAGGAGATAGGCCTGGCCGTGCTGGCCACCACGCTGTCCATCGTGGCGGTGTTCCTGCCGATTGGCTTCATGGGCGGGATCATCGGCAAGTTCTTCCACGAATTCGGCATCACCATCGTCGCCGCGGTGCTGATCTCGATGTTCGTCAGCTTCACGCTCGACCCCATGCTGTCGTCGCTCTGGGAAGACCCCAGCATTCACGCACATGGCAAGCGGGCGGTTGACCGCAGCTGGTACGGCCGCACCATTGGCCGGGTGACGGGCTGGTTCGACGACGCCACCGAAAGCCTGGCGCAGGGCTACCAAAAAGTGCTGGGCTGGGCGCTGGTGCACAAGCTGAAAACCTTGGCGCTGGCGCTGGGCATTTTTGTGCTGAGCATTTTCATGGTGCCGCTGCTGGGCACCGAATTTGTTCCCGCCGCCGATTTTTCTGAAACCACGATCAACTTCTACACGCCCGTGGGCTCATCGCTGGAGGCCACCGAGGCCAAGGCGCGCCAGGTGGAAGCCGTGGTGCGCGAGTTTCCCGAGGTGCGCTACACGCTGGCCACGCTCAACACCGGCAGCGCGCAGGGCAAGATTTACGGAAGCATTTACGTGCGCCTGACGGACCGAAAAGACCGCAAGCGCGACGTGGGCGCGATGTCCGCCCTGCTGCGTGAGCGCCTGCACCAGATTGCCGGCATCACCATCACGCACGTCGGCTTGCTGGACCCGGTGGGCGGACAAAAGCAGATCGAGTTTTCTCTGCAGGGGCAGGATTTGCAGGAACTTGAACGCCTGACCCGACAGGTGACGGCTCAGCTCAAAGACATCCCCGGCCTGGTGGATCTTGATTCCAGCCTGAAAGCAGAAAAACCGGTGATTGCCGTGGACCTGCGGCGCGACGCGGCTTCCGACCTGGGCCTCTCGGTGGGCTCGGTGGCGGCCAGCCTGCGCACCCTGATTGCTGGCCAGACGGTGGGCAACTGGCGCGCGCCCAACGACGAGACCTACGACGTAAACGTGCGCCTGGCGCCTGAGGCGCGCGCCACACCAGCGCAGATCGAACGCCTGCCCTTTACCCTGGCAGCGGCCGATGGCGGCACGCGCACGGTGCGGCTCGGCCAAGTGGCGCAGGTGCGCGAATCCACCGGGCCCAACCAGATCAACCGGCGCGACATGACGCGCGAAGTGGCCATCAACGCCAACGTCTACCACCGGTCTACCGGCGAAGTGTCGGCCGACATCCGCAAGGTGCTTGACCAGACTTCGTTTCCGCCGGGCTACCGCTACCAGTTTGGCGGCTCCACCAAGAACATGGCCGAGGCCTTTGGCTACGCCATTTCAGCGCTGTTGCTGGCCATCGTGTTCATCTACATGATTCTGGCGAGCCAGTTCAAGAGCTTTCTGCAGCCCCTGGCGCTGATGACGGCGCTGCCGTTGACCCTCATTGGCGTGGTGCTGGCCTTGCTGATCTTTGGCTCGGCGCTTTCCATGTTCTCCATCATTGGCGTGGTGATGCTGATGGGACTGGTGACCAAAAACGCCATCTTGCTGGTGGACTTTGCCATCCGCTCGCGCGAGGAACATGTGGGCGACGACGGCACGGTGCAGGCCGGCCTGCCGCGCTCCGAGGCGCTGCTGCTGGCGGCGCGCGTACGGCTGCGCCCCATTCTGATGACGACGCTGGCCATGATCTTCGGCATGCTGCCCCTGGCCTTTGCCATGAGCGAAGGCTCGGAGCAGCGCGCTCCTATGGGCCAGGCCGTGATTGGTGGCGTCATTACCTCGTCGCTGCTAACTTTGGTGGTGGTGCCCGTCGTGTACTGCTACATGGACGACTTGGCCAGCTGGCTGCGGCGCAAATGGCGCGGGGCCAGCGCCTAAAATCAAGGGTTTGCCCTGAATGTCCTTTTTTGCTCTTCCTTTCGGAGACACACCATGAACTTTCCCCTGAACTCGTCTGCCGACCAATCCGACGCGCTGGAGCAGGCGCGCTACAACATGATCGAGCAGCAGATCCGCACCTGGAACGTCTACGACGGCCAGACGCTCGACGTGCTGGGCCGCGTGCGCCGCGAAGAGTTCGTGCCGCTGGCCTATCGCAGCCTTGCCTTCATGGATTTTGAGATTCCGTTGCGCGGCAACGCCGAAGAGGCTGTGCGCAAGGGCGAATGCATGCTGGCACCCAAGGTGGAGGCACGCTTGCTGCAGGACTTGCTGCTTGGGCCCAACGACCGCGTGCTCGAAATCGGCGCCGGATCGGGCTACATGGCGGCCTTGCTGGCGCAATTGGCCGACCAGGTGGTGAGCCTGGAGATCGAACCCGAACTGGCCGCCATGGCGCAGGACAACCTGCAGCGCGCTGGCGTGCGCAATGCTGCGGTGCGCGTGGGCGATGGGTCGGAGCCGATTCCCGATGGCCCGTTTGACGTCATTTTGCTCAGCGGCTCCGTCGCTTGCGTGCCGCAGGAACTGCTCGCGCTGCTGCGCGACGGCGGGCGCTTGGCCGCCATCGTCGGTGAAGACCCCATGATGCGCATGACACTGGTGCGCCGACATGGTGAGCGCTTTGAAACCACCCTGCCCTGGGACACCGTGGCGCCGCGCCTGCGCAACTTCCCCGAGCCGTCGGGTTTTCGCTTTTAAGCGCCGCGATGGTCGAACAGGTTCGTCCCAGCGCCTTGGCTGCGTGGATTGCGGCCGGGCCGGCAGACGCCGCGCCGCTGGTGCTCGACGTGCGCGAGCCCTGGGAGGTGGCGCTGGCCAGCATCCAGCCCGCCGGCTTTGAGCTGCGTGCCATTCCGATGTCCAGCGTGCCGGCGCAACTGGCGGCACTGGACCCGCAGCGGCCTGTGGCTTGCTTGTGCCACCACGGCGCGCGCAGCCAGAACGTGGCACTGTTTCTGGAACGAAGCGGCTTTGAGCGCGTGGCCAATATTGCGGGCGGCATCAATGCCTGGTCTGGCGAATGCGACCCAGCGGTGCCGCGCTACTGAAGCGCCTTTTTTCGATTTTCTTTTTCGAACTGCTTTTCTCGAAAGAACCCCATGCATCCGATCCGGCTTGTCTCCCTGTCACTGGCTCTGGCAGCCGCGTTCGCGGCGCCCGCCCGTGCCCAAAGCCTGCTGGAACTGGTGCAGTCGGCCAGCGAGATCGATTCGAGCTGGCAATCGGCTCGGGCGCAGCTCGACGCCGCCGAAGGCCGTGCCGGCCAGGCGCGCGCCGGCCTGCTGCCCAGTGCCGGATTGTCGGCGGGTTGGTCCGTGGCCGAT
The DNA here is from genome assembly GCA_049291355.1 of Giesbergeria sp. Taxonomy (GTDB): domain Bacteria; phylum Pseudomonadota; class Gammaproteobacteria; order Burkholderiales; family Burkholderiaceae_C; genus Simplicispira. The sequence continues at coordinate 7,777 of JBATPF010000044.1, read as the reverse complement.
ACCCAGGTGTCGCGCCCGCCGGTGGGAGCCCATCCGGTGACGCAGAACCTGGCCATCAACGCTTCCCAGCCCTTGTTTCGTCCTGCCAATGCCATTGCCTACCAGCAGGGCAAGCGCGGCATCGATCTGGCGCGTGTACAGCTCGATGGCGCCACGCAGGATTTGCTGGTGCGCGTGAGTCAGGCCTATTTCGACGTGCTGGCGGCGCAGGACACGCTCGCCTCCGTGCGGGCGCAGAAGTCGGCCGTGGACGAACAACTGGCCTTTGCCAAGCGCAATTTTGAAGTTGGCACCTCCACCATCACCGATTCGCGCGAGGCGCAAGCGCGTTTTGACCTGGTGCGCGCCCAGGAGATCGCGGCCGAGAATGATCTGCGCGTCAAGCTTCTGGCGCTGGAACAAGTGAGCGGACGCTCCAACGCCGATCCGGTGCCCCTCGCCCAGCCCGCGCGCCTGCCCGAGCCCACGCCCGAAAGCGTGATGGTCTGGGTGCAGACCGCGCAGAGCGAGCAGCCCCAGGTGCGCGCCGCCGCCATCGCGCTGGACGTGGCCCGCCTGGAAACCAAAAAGGCCGAAACCGGCCATCTGCCCACCGTGGACCTGCAAGCCGGCTACAGCGTCGCGCACTATCCGCGTGGCACCATCACGGCGCCCAACTTCAACTCGCGCACCACCAACGCCAGCGTGGGGGTGGCCCTCAACGTGCCGCTTTTTGCCGGCTTTGCCGTGCAAAACCGCGTGCGCGAAACCCTGGCGCTCGAAGAAAAGGCGCGCGCCGATCTGGAAACCACGCGCCGCGCCATTGCCCAGACCACGCGCGCCGCGTACTTCGGCCTCGAATCGGGCCGCGGACAGGTCGATGCACTGGAAGCCGCCGAACGCTCCAGCAAGAGCGCGCTGGAAGCCAACCAACTTGGCTACCAGGTGGGGGTGCGCATCAACATCGACGTACTCAACGCCCAAAGCCAGCTCTTCCAGACCCAGCGCGACCTGGCCCAGGCGCGCTACAACGTGCTGCTGGGCACGCTCAAGCTGCGCCAGGCGGCGGGTACGCTGAATATGGACGATGTGCGCAAAGTGGACGGTTTATTGGATAAATAAGCCCCCTAGCGCAATGCCATAAAGCCCTTATAGCTATTAAAACAATAGTATGTTTGGTGTAAACCAGCGGTTCAGGGAATAGGAGCCACATTCCTTCAAGCGATTCGGGAGTCTTCTTGTCTGATGCATTGAATGGGGCCTCGTGCGCGCCAAAGCCGCTCGTCATCGTCTGCACCGTCGGGACCGGGGGCGACATACAGCCCTTCATCAGCGTGGCCCAGGGTCTGTGCGAACGGGGGCACAGCGTACTGCTGTCGGTGCCAAAGTCTCATGAAGATGCCGCCAAGGCATCCGGTGTGCCATTCGAGACCGCTGGCACCCATGAAGAATTTCAGGCAGCGTTGAACAACCCCGACCTCTGGGATGAACGCAAAGGATGGGGGGTCATCTGGAGCGGCGTGATTCCCCACCTCGAAGATCTGCGCAACGCCGTTCAACGCTTGTCCACCCATGGGCCCTGCGTGGTGCTGAGTCACCCCATTCTGGTTCCCGTGGCAGCGTTGGCAAGGTCGGTGCGGCCCGATCTGCATATCGTGGCCGCTTACCTGGCTCCCTCCAATTTGTGCAGCAGCCACGACCTGTTGGCCATCGGCTCCTTGGGCATTGCCCCGTGGATTCCGCTGTCCTGGCGGCAGTTGCTCTGGCGTTTGATCCACAAGCTATGGATCGATCCGACCTGCCTGCCCAGCTTGAACGCCGCGCGAAGCAAGCACGGCTTGCCCCCAGTGCCGCACTTCTTCGAGCACATGCTGAAGGCGCCCAACGCGTCTGTGGGGCTGTTTCCAGACTGGTTTGCCGCAGCGCAACCGGACTGGCCGCAGCCGTTCTTCGCTGGCAATTTCTTGCGTGCCCCGATGCAGCCCGCTGTGACAACACCGCTGCCACCGGATCTGGAGCAGTTTTTGTCGGACGGGGATCGGCCCATCGTTTTCACCCCGGGGACGGGCCACCAGCACGCTGCGCGCTATTTCGCCACGGCTGTGGAGGCCTTGAAGCGATTGGGCCGGCGCGGCTTGTTCATCACCCCATATAGCGCCCAACTGCCCTACCCTTTGCCAGCCAACATCCTGTGGCAAGCCCATGTTCCGTTCACGGTGCTGCTGCCACGCGTTGCCGCTGTCGTGCACCACGGTGGCATAGGAACCACTGCCGAGGCTTTTCGTGCTGGCGTGCCTCAATTGGTCGTGCCGTTTGCATACGACCAATTCGACAACGGCCTGCGCGCCAAGCGCTTGGGGGTCGCGGACGTGCTGGTCGCCAAACGCTTGTCCGTCCGGCGCATGCAGCGGAAATTGGCACGCTTGCTTGCCTCGCCAGAGGTAAGCCGCGCCTGCGATGCAGTCGCCAAAAAGATGCAGCAAGGCCCAGAAATACCGTGGCTGCTGGATCGGGTTGAAGCCGCACTGGGTATTGCGCCTACAAAGGGGAAACCCAGATGGGACAGCCCGACTTAGCGCGGTTTCCTGGGCGAGCCTGCAGCAGCCCTTGATGGGTAATCAAGCCGTGGTGGCGCCGTGCGGATGTGCATGCAGCATCGTGTCGAGCGCCAGCGCCGAGTGCGCATAGGCCGCGCCTGCGCGCATCTCAGCCGACACCCAGATGGCTTCCATGATCTCGGCTTGCGTGGCGCCGGCTTTGAGCGCCGCCTGCGTGTGCCCGCGAATGCAGTACGGGCACTGCGTCACATGCGCCACCGCCACGGCAATGAGCTGCTTGGTCTTGCTGGGCAGCGCACCATCGGCAAATACGGCGGCGCTGAACGCCTTGAAGGCATTGAGAGGCTCAGGCGCCAGTTCGCGGCGTTTGCGCGCGATGTCGGCGCCGGCGTGGGGGTAGAGGGATTCGTCCATGAAAAGCTCCTTTCAAAACTGCCTCTCAAGAAACAGCATCGGTTTTGAAGGTCTTCATACGGCTACAAAGCTTGGATTGTTCATGGCGGTGCCGCGCTACCGGGTGCCACCAGCAAGGCACGCACCACCACCGCGTTGTTGTGGGCTTCGTCGTGTGCGCCATAGACCAGGGTCACGGTGCTGCGGCGCGCCCGTGCACGCAAGGCGTCCAGCGCCTCAGCCTGGGTTTGCAGCTCGATTGCGTAGCGTTTTTGGAACTCGGCCCAGCGCGCCGGCTCGTGGCCAAACCATTGGCGCAGTGCCGTGCTGGGCGCAAGCTCCTTGGCCCATTGGTCCAGCGCCAGAGCTTCCTTCTTGACGCCGCGCGGCCACAAGCGGTCGATAAGGACACGCGCACCGTCTTCCGGCGCGGGCGGTTCGTAGGCGCGCTTGATCAGCACATGGCTGGCAGGCACCGGGTGGGTCATGGCGTCGCTTTTGCCTTGCCACCTTGGCTGGCCATGGCCCGTTCCATCTCGACTTCGGCATGCAGCCCGTCCAAGTCGCGGTGCACCACAGCCACGGCCAGTTCCTTGCCGGTGCGCCGGTAGGTGATGCGGCAGTCTTGCTGCTCCAGGTCGCCGTCGATCAGCGCCTCGTCCCAACCCTCGGCGTGGCCGACATAGGCCAGGGCAAAGTCGTACTGCTCGGTCCAGAAGAAAGGCACCGCGTCAAAGCGCTCGCGCTGGCCCAGCAGGTTGCGCGCGGCCGTCTGGCCCTGGCGGCCAGCCACCACCCAGTGCTCGACACGGATGCGTTCGCCCGTCGCCGGGTCGGGCCAGCGCGCAATGTCGCCCGCCGCGTAAATGCCTGGCACGCTGGTTTGCAGGTATTCATCGACCGCCACGCCGCGGTCCATGGCCAGACCGGCCTGCTCGGCCAGCGCCAGCGCCGGGCGCACGCCAACGCCCACCACCACCAGATCAGCAGGGAGTATTTCGCCGCTGCGCAGGCGCACCGCCTGCGCGTCGATGCCGACGGGGTCGGTGCCCAGGTGAAACACCACGCCGTGGCGCTCGTGCAAAGCTTTGAGGTAGGCGCCCACCTGCGGCCCCAGCACCTTTTCCATCAACACGCTCTCGCGTCCCACCACGTGTACCTCGATGTTCCGGGCACGCAGCGATGCAGCGACTTCCAGTCCAATGAAGCTCGCACCAATGACGACGGCGCGCTTGGCACCCTCAGCGGCCGTGGCCAGTGCCTCGCCATCGGCCTGCGTGCGCAGTACGTGCACATGCGGCAAATGGGCGCCAGGAATGTCCAGCCGCACCGGCTCGGCACCGGTGGCCAGCAGCAGCGCGCCATAGGCCTGATGACTTCCATCCGCCAACTGGAGTTGGCGTTGGGCGGGGTCGATGCCCACCACCTGAGTAGCCAGGCGCACATCGATGTTTTGCTCCTGGTAGAACTCTGCCGGCCGGACCGACAGCCAATCAGCAGGGGCCGTCCCGGCCAGAAAGTTCTTCGACAGGTTCGGTCGGTCGCACGGCAGGTGCGTGTCGCTGCTGAGCAGCGTCACCGGCCCGGTATAGCCTTCGCGGCGCAGCGTTTCAGCGGCGGCTTGGCCGGCGGTACCGCCGCCCACGATGACGATGGATTCAGGCATGCCCGCGTTGGCGGAGCGGGGCTTGGGGCCGGCCATGCGTTTGCCGGTGACGTAGGCCTTGCCGTCCCGCTGTTCCACCTGCCAGCAACCTACGCCGCCGAGCGCCGGCGCACGCAGCGCCTCACCGGTGCGCAGGCTGAAAGCCGCATGGTGCCAGGGGCAGCGCACGGTGTCGCCCACCACCAAGCCCTCGGCCAGCGGGCCGCCGTAGTGGGTGCAGGTGGCGCCCACGGCAAACAGCTCGCCGCCATGGCGCGACAGCAGCAGCGCTTCGCCATGGGCATGGCCCAGCAGCATGGAGCCTTCGGCAATACGGTCAATCGCTACGCCCGCCGCGAAATCCTCGCCTTGCAAGGGGGTTGGGGAATCGCTCATGCTTCTCTCCTCCGTCAGAAGCGGCGCCCTGCCCTGCGCTCTGTGCCCCTCCGCATTGGAAGGGTGGAAGCAGGCGCCTGATGCTTCTCGTGCAGAGCTGGCGACAGCCTACGCCTGTGCGCGCATCGCGCCAGTCAGTAGGGGCTTTGGGTAAGTGGACGGCGATCGAGAAGAATCGTACTGCCCGCCTCGCACTGGTAGCCGGTGGTGCTGCCATAGCCAGATGAACAGGCGTTGCCCTGCAGCTCCAGGTTGATGGCGGCCGGGTAGCGGTGCAGTTGCCGCACAATCGCTCGTACGCTGCAGTTCTGCCATTGCAGACTGGCAATGGTGACGCGGTCTTCAGGCTGGAGTTGCTCGTAGTGCGAAGAGAAGTAATGCATCTGCTGACCTTACTGGTTGGCAGGTGTTGCACTCCACGTTTGAATCTACCATGAAAAATATATTATCTCATCAGTCGGTATTGGAGAATACTTCCGGCGCGCCGATTGACGCCACGCAAAAAGCCCTGCGTATTTCCGAGAGTCGTTACCGACGCCTGTTTGAAGCTGCCCAGGACGGAATTCTGCTTCTCAATGCAAACACCGCGCAAATTGAAGATGTCAATCCCTACCTAATCAACATGCTGGGCTATTCGCATGATGAATTTCTGGGAAAAAAGCTATGGGAAGTGGGCCCGTTCTCGGACAAAACCGAGAGCGAAGAGATGTTCGAAACGCTGCAGGAGAAAGGCTATGTCCGTTACGACGACCTTCCGCTCAAGACCAAAACCGGCAGCATTATCCCGGTTGAATTTGTCAGCAATGCCTACGACTGCGAAGGTATCAAGGTCATTCAGTGCAATATCCGCAATATCAGCGAACGCCATGCGGATCGGGCGAAAATTCTGCGATTCACCCAGCTCTATGCGACTTTGAGCCAGTGCAACAAGGCGATCGTGCACTGCACGAGCGAGACCGAATTGTTTCAGAAAATCTGCCAGATCGCGGTGCAGTTCGGCGGCATGAAGATGGCTTGGGTCGGTCTGGTCAATTCCGAGACTCAGCGGGTGGAACCAGCGGCCAGCTTCGGTGACGACACCGAGTATCTGAAAAGCTTGATTATCTCTGTCGATGCCAACAGCTTACTCGGGCAGGGTCCGACAGGACTGGCCGTTAGCGAAAAGCAACCCGTGTGGTGCCAAAATTTCCTGACTGACCCAGTCACCGTGCCGTGGCATGAACGTGCAAGGCTTGGGGGCCTGGCAGCTTCTGCTTCGTTGCCACTTTTCAGAACCGGCGTAGTGGCCGGTGCTTTGAGTTTGTACGCCGGTGAAGTGAATGCATTTGGCGAGGCTACGCGTGAGCTTTTGATGGAGATGGCCGAAGACATCAGCTTCGCACTGAATCAATTTGCCAGCGAATCGCTGCGCCGCAGCATTGAGGAGGAAATCAAACGCAAGAACACCATTCTCAAGACACAGCAGGAAACATCGCTTGATGCCATTTTGGTGGTGGGCCCGAATGGAGAAATCATCTCCCATAACCAGCAATTCATCAGCCTTTGGCGACTCGATCCCCAACTGGTGAGCGCGAGAGTGAACGCGCCGGTGCTCCATGCGGCGGCAATGCAAATTGACGATCCGAAAGCTTTTGTTGACCGTGTCAATTATCTGAATGAACACCGCGAAGACAAGAGCCGTGAGGATGTGTTGCTCAAAGACGGAAAAATCATCGACTGCTACTCCGCTCCGGTCACCGGTGCAGACCAGGCGCACTATGGACGCGTCTGGTATTTTCGTGACATTACCGATCGAAAAAGGGCTGCGCAAAAGTTTGAAGATTTGCTTGAATCCGCGCCCGATGCCATGTTGATCGTCAACAGTGATGCAGAAATCGTGCTCGTCAACGCACAAACGGTTCATTTGTTCGGATGGGGCCACAGCGAACTTCTGGGAAACAAGATTGATATCCTGGTGCCCAAAGGTCTTCGTGACAATCTCGCTGACAGGCACAGCAGGTATTTTGAGGAACTGCATGTGCGGAACCCAGATACAGGCCTTGACCTGTTTGGCTTGCGCAAAGACGGCAGCGAATTTCCCGTGGAAGTCAGTTTAAGTCCCATGGAATCGGATGAAGGCACGCTGGTGATTGCCGCTATTCGGGATGTCACCGAAAGCAGGAAAGCGCAGGAACGCATTCGGTACCTCAACCGTGTCTATGCCATGCTGAGTGGCATCAACACGCTGATCGTGCGAGCCAGCAGTCGCGAAGACCTGTTCAAGCAAGCCTGCGAAATCGCCGTGGATGGTGGCTTCAGCATGGCCATGATTGCCATGGTGGACAAAAAAACCTTGAAGCTGGTTCCAGTGGCCTCCCAAGGCAAGGATGATGAGTTGCTGAGTTCCATCAAAGGCATTTTGTCATCGGATGAAACTGCCTCAAAGACCATGGGTATGCGTGCGATCAGAGGGAAACAAGTGATTGTCGCCAACAATTCACCGCTGGATCCGCAGGTGCTGTTCCGCGCCAAGTACACCGAATCCGGCATTCACTCCATGGCCGTTTTTCCGCTCATGGTTTCAGAGGATGCGGTGGGAGTGTTGGCGCTGTATGCGCGTGAAGTTGATTTTTTCCACGGCGAAGAATTGAAGCTGCTGACCGAGTTGGCTGGGGATATCTCGTTTGCGATTGATCACCTGAGCCTGTCCTGATTTTTGTGTTTGAGGCATAACCATGACCTACAGGATCATTTATGCCAAGCAGAACGAAGTTGAAGAACGCAGCCATTGCCGCCCGGAGCGCGGCGCTGCCGAAGATTCCCAACG
>JBATPF010000043.1:0-4711 GCA_049291355.1 Giesbergeria sp. | reverse complement strand
GCTCCGGCGCAGGGCAACGTGCCGTTTTTCGTGGAAACGCGGCCCTGAGAACGTGTTTACGGTCTCGCGACCCCCGCGCGATCGCAAACCCGTTCTGGGTGGTGGGGTGCGCCGCTAGTGTCGTGAGTTGGAAGTACGTTGAAAAAGGAAAGAGGTCGAAATCGTCGTCAGGCAAGGCGCAAACCACAGCGATAGTCGGTGCTATCGCGCGGATTTGCAACGCGGCATGGCGGGGATTCTCGGCATCTTTCTGAGGCGAACTTCTAACTCACGACACTAGTCGATGTCCACGCAGTGCATGCCAAACTGGCCGGTACGCCGGTCGGCAAAAAAGCGCACCAGGGTTTCCTTGACGGTGCGAAACGCCAGCTCGTCCCAGGGCACCTCGTCCTCAGTAAAAAAACGTGCCTCCAGCGTCTCGAAGCCGGGGTCCAGGTGCTCCGACAGCAGTTCGGCGCGGTAAAAAAGATGCACCTGGCCCACGCGCTGCACATTGAGTACGGCAAACAACGGCCCTAGCGCAATGTGCGCGCCGGCCTCCTCGTCGGTCTCGCGCGCGGCGCCCTGCGACGTGGTTTCGCCCAGCTCCATGAAGCCAGCCGGCAGCGTCCATTTGCCGCGCCGCGGTTCGATGGCGCGCAGGCACAGCAGCACGCGGCCATCGGGCAGCACCGGGATGGTGCCCACCACGTTGAGCGGATTTTCGTAGTGCACCCGCCCACAGCTCGGGCAGACGGCCCGCTGGCGGGTGTCGCCGTCGTCGGGCAGCCGGTAGACCACGGCGGTGCCACAGTCGCGGCAATGTCGGATAGGGTTGTGCAAGCTCATGCGAAAAATTTTGCCAAAAAAGGCCGCCAGCGCTTGTGGTGATTGCGCTTGCCGCTATTGAAAAGTGAGTTGCTTTACGCCACCCGCAGGCGCAGGGGCGCGAGGCCGTCGACACCGCCTTCGAGCAGGTCGCCGTGCTGTACGGCGCCCACGCCAGCCGGGGTACCGGTGTAGATCAGGTCGCCGGGCGCGAGCTGCCAGGCCTTGGAGAGGTGCTCGATGACCTCGCCGATGTTCCAGATCAGCTGCGCCACGTTGCTGCGCTGGCGGTCCGCTCCGTTCACCTGCAGCCAGATGCCAGCCTGCTGGACATCGCCCGCTTGCGCCGCTGGGGTAATGGGGGTGATGGGCGCGCTGGCATCAAAGCCCTTGCCGATGCACCAGGGGCGGCCCTGTTTTTTCATCTCGCCCTGCAGATCGCGCCGCGTCATGTCCAGGCCCACCGCGTAGCCGAAGATGTGCTGGTGGGCATCGGCCGCAGCAATGTCCCGTCCGCCTTTGCCAATGGCCACGACCAGCTCGATCTCGTGGTGCAGGTTCTGCGTCAGGCTGGGGTAGGGCAGCAGCGCCGACGCTTCACCCGCCGCCAGCACCAGGGCGTCGGCCGGCTTCATGAAGAAGAACGGCGGCTCGCGGCCGGTAAACCCCATTTCCTGGGCGTGCTCCTCGTAGTTGCGGCCCACGCAGTAAATGCGGTGCACGGGAAAACGCGCCTCGGTGCCCAGCACCGGAACGCTGGTGACGGGCGGCGGTGGAAAGACATAGCTCATCAGATACCCCTTGCGGTCATTGGCGCCGGGCGCGGCAGGCAGTGCCGTGGCTACACTCGCGCCCATGTCCGAAAGCTCGCATTGTCACCGCGCCAAGCCGCTTGTGCAGACAGGGGTCTCGGTGGCCGATGCCGATGGGTTGGGCCGCAATGGGCTGTGCCCCGACTGGTTGCGCCCCGACTGGCCCGCGCCCGCGCAGGTGCACGCGCTGTGCAGCACGCGCGCCGGCGGCGTGAGCACCGGTGCTTTTGCCAGCATGAATCTGGGCGCCCATGTGGGCGATGCGCCCGAGGCGGTGGCAATCAACCGCGAGCGCCTGCAGGCGGCGCTGCAGCACACCACGCCGGGTGCACGGCCGGTGTTTTTGAATCAGGTACATGGGGCGTCGGTGCTCGAATTGGAATCCGGCGTGAGCGATGGCGCCTGCGCTGACGCTGCCGTGACCTCGCGCGCAGGCATGGCCTGCACCATCATGGTGGCCGACTGCCTGCCGGTGCTGATCACCGATCGCCAGGGCCGTGCCGTGGCCGCAGCGCATGCGGGATGGCGTGGGTTGGTGGGCGGCGTTCTGGAGTCGATTTTAGAGCGTTTTATGGCGCTAGCGCTTATAGATAGAACGCTTGGTGCTACACAAATAAGAGCGAATGGGGCGCTGACTGCAGCCGACTTGCTGATCTGGCTCGGCCCCTGCATCGGCCCGCAGGCGTTTGAAGTGGGCGCGGAGGTGCGGGAGGCGTTTTGCGCCGTGAATGCCCAGGCCGCAGCGCATTTCGCGCCCCAGGCGAGCGGCAAATACCTGGCCGATCTGCCCGCCCTGGCGCGCCAGCGGCTGGCAGCGCTGGGCGTCAGCCAGGTCTATGGCAACGATGGAACCGACGCGTGGTGCACGGTGGCACAGACCTCACGCTTCTTCTCGCACCGACGGGATGGCGGGCCCAGCGGCGGCACTGGGCGCATGGCCGCCTGCATCTGGCTCGGCTAAAGCGCTGGCGCCGGCCTGCGCTGCGGCTGCGCGTTCCTGCATTTCCCGCGCGTGGATTTTGCGCTTGCGGCCCGGCGTGCCCAGGATATACACCAGGATCGACATCGGGAGTAGGCCGTAGAGTGCGAACGTGACGATGGCGCCCAGCACGCTGCCCGTGGGGCTGGTGGCTTCGGCCACGGCCATCAGCACCGTCACATACAGCCAGGCAATCACAACCAAATACATCAAGACTCCAGAGTAAGCAAAGCAAAAGGATAAAGCGGTACGATAGCAGTGGCATCAGCAACGCGGCGCGCGCCTGCGCAGGGCAGCGCACGCCCACGAGGAGACAGCATGAGTTCCGATTCGCTTTGGGCCCAGAGCGCCCAAAATTTCCAGCAGATTTTCGGCGAAAGCTGGCAGCGTGCGCTGCAGGCTTTTCAGCAGATCGAATTGCCGGCGGTGGCTGGCGCCGGCGCAAGCACACAGGCTCCGATTCGCCTGGCGCCCGAAAAGCTCCAGGCCCTGCAACAACAATACCTGGACGAGGCCGCCAAGCTGTGGGCCGATGGCTTGCACGCGCCTCAGCCGCCCGCCGACAAGCGCTTTGCCGGCGAAGCCTGGTCGAGCAATCCGGTGGCAGCATTTTCCGCCGCAGCGTATTTGCTCAACGCACGCACGCTCATGGGCCTGACCGACGCCATTGAGAGCGACGAAAAAACCCGTGCCCAGGTGCGTTTTGGTGTCGAGCAATGGATTGCCGCCATGGCGCCCAGCAACTTTCTTGCCTTCAACGCCGATGCGCAGCGCAAGGCCATTGAGACCAAGGGCGAGAGCATTGCCAAGGGCATGGTCAACCTGATGCACGACATGCGCCAGGGCCATGTCTCGATGACCGACGAGAGTCTGTTCGAGGTGGGCCGCAACGTGGCCACCACCGAAGGTGCGGTGGTCTACGAGAACGACCTGTTCCAGCTGATTGAATACAAGCCACTGACCGACAAGGTCTACGAGCGGCCGTTTTTGCTGGTGCCACCCTGCATCAACAAGTTCTACATCCTCGATCTGCAGCCTGAGAACTCGCTTATCCGCTACAGCGTTGCAGAGGGCCATCACACGTTTGTCGTGAGCTGGCGCAACCCCGACAAAACCTTGGCCGACAAGACTTGGGACAACTATGTCGAGCAAGGCGTCATGGAAGCCATCGGCGTGGTGCAACAGATCAACGGGGCTGAAAAAATCAATGCGCTCGGTTTCTGCGTAGGCGGCACGCTCCTCAGCAACGCACTGGCCGTGCTGGCGGCGCGTGGCGAAGAGCCGGTGGCCAGTGCCACTTTCCTGACCACGCTGATCGACTTTACCGACACCGGCATTCTCGACGTCTTTATCACCGAAGGCTTCGTGCGCATGCGCGAGATGCAAATGGGCAACGGTGGCCTGATGAAGGGCAAGGACCTCGCTTCCACCTTCAGCTTCCTGCGGCCCAACGACCTGGTGTGGAACTACGTGGTGGGCAACTACCTCAAGGGCGAAACGCCGCCGCCGTTTGACCTGCTGTATTGGAACAGCGACAGCACCAACCTCCCCGGTCCGTTCTACGCCTGGTACCTGCGCAACACCTATCTTGAAAACAATCTGGTCAAGCCTGGCAAGGTGACTGTGTGCGGCGAGAAGATCGATCTGGGCAAGATCAAGCTGCCGGTCTACATCTACGGCTCGCGCGAAGACCACATCGTTCCCATCAATGCGGCCTATGCCAGCACGCAGGTGCTGCCGGGCAAAAAGCGCTTCGTCATGGGGGCATCGGGCCACATTGCCGGCGTCATCAACCCACCGGCCGCTAACAAGCGCATGCACTGGATTCGCGAGGACGGCAAGTTCCCCGCCACCCTGGACGCCTGGCTCGAAGGCGCGACCGAGCACAAGGGCAGCTGGTGGACCGACTGGTCTGGCTGGCTCTCTGCCCACGCGGGCAAACAGGTGGCTGCGCCCAAGCGCTATGGCAAGGGCGCCAAGTTCAAGGCCATCGAGCCGGCGCCCGGTCGCTACGTCAAGCAGAAAGCCTGAAGCGCAATGACAACCCCCTGTGGCGCTTTGCGCCTCCGTACAGCCGCCACAGGCGACAGGCCTTCGGGGATATGTCCAAGCC
>JBATPF010000042.1:0-2126 GCA_049291355.1 Giesbergeria sp. | reverse complement strand
GCGCCTGTGCGAGGTGACGGGTGTGTGGGCGCACTGGCTGCAGATATCGCGCGGTATCGTCTGTGCAGCGACTACCGGGTCAGGGCGGCGCTCAGTGGCGGCCTGAAGTGAATAAATCAGGGGCGACCAATTCACCGCAGGGGTGGCTTTGGCGCCCCTGGCCGCTGGGGGCCTGCTCGCGGGTTGCAACCGCATGCCGGACACGGTGCGCATTGGCGTGGCGCAGCCACTCAGTGGTCCGATTGCAGCGTTGGGCCAGGACTTGCTCAACGGCGTAATGCTGGCGGTCAAGGAGCTGAATGCGGCCAATTTCAGTGTGGACGGCAAGCGGGTCGTGCTGGAGGTGATGACAGTGGATGACAGGTCGGACCCCGAAGTCGGAAAACAGGTGGCCCAGCAACTGGTTGATGGGGGCATCTGCGCTGTGATCGGCCACCTCAACTCAGGCGTCAGTATTCCTGCAGCGCCAATCTACGCAGCCCACGGCATTGCGCAGATTGCCATTTCCACCAACCCCAAGTACACCGAGCTGGGTTTTCCGACCACGCTGCGCATGGTGGCCAATGACAATCTGCAGGCGGCGGCGGTTGCTTCGTTTTCCGCCGATCAACTTGGCGGCAAACGCTACGCTACGCTGGACGACGGAACGCCCTATGGCAAAGACTTGGCCGAAGGCACCAACAAGCGCCTGGAAGCCGCAAAAAAGAGCGTCGTGCTGCGCCAGTCGTTTGACGACAAGACGGTGGCTTTTACGGACCTTGCCGCCAAGCTGAAGGCGGAAAACGTCGACGTCATCATCTCGGCTCTCAATGATTTTCAGGTGCTGGCGCTGCTCGAGGCACTCAAGAAGATCAACTACACCACTGTGCGCCTGCTGGGGAGCGACACGGCGAAGACCACCGATCTGCAAAAGGGCGCCGGCATCATTGACGGCATCTACGCCACATCGCCCATTCTTGAGGCCAAGGAATTCACTGCCGGCCCTCAGTTTCTTGAGAAATACGGTGCCGCTTTCGGCAAGCCCCCTGCGTACGGTGGTCACTACACCTACGACAGCATGTACGTGCTCTCACAAGCGCTGCAAATGGCCAAATCAGCCAAACCCGAAGACATTACGGCAGCGCTGCACAAGATCAACGGCTACGCCCCCGTCACCGGCACCATGAAGTGGGACGAAAAAGGCGAGCAGCGCTACGCCGCCGTCGGCGTGTACGAGCTGCGCCGCGGCAACTGGGAGCTGCGCATGCGCTCGGACCGCTGGTAAGCGCGCACGCTCCAGCCCGTCACAGCGCCCTCCCGGGCGCTGTTTGTTTTTAGGGGGGCGTAGCGTTGCACTCTGTCCGTATCTCAAACGCGGCCCAAAACCAGCAACCACCGCGCAAGGGCCTATGCCGGCCGCGCCGCCCCGCCGCGCCGGTGGTGTCCCCCCTCCGCAGCGCGCAGCGCTGCTAGAGAGGGGGGAAGCGGCGAAGCCGCGCAGGGGGGTGTACCGAATTCAACACTCGATGACGTTCACCGCCAGCCCGCCGCGCGAGGTTTCCTTGTAGCGGCTCTTCATGTCGGCGCCGGTCTGCACCATGGTGCGGATCACCTGGTCGAGCGACACCTCGTGCCGGCCATCGCCGCGCAGCGCCAGCCGCGCGGCGTTGATGGCCTTGATGGCGCCCATGGCGTTGCGCTCGATGCACGGAATCTGCACCAAGCCGCCCACGGGGTCGCAGGTCATGCCCAGGTTGTGTTCCATGCCGATTTCGGCAGCGTTTTCCACCTGCGCCGGGCTGCCGCCCAGCACCGCAGCGAGCGCGCCCGCCGCCATGCTGCAGGCCACGCCCACCTCGCCCTGGCAGCCGACTTCGGCGCCTGAGAGCGAGGCGTTCTTTTTGTACAAGATGCCGATGGCGCCGGCAGTCAGCAGGAAATCAAGCACGCCTTGCTCGTTCGCGCCGGGCACAAAGTTGCGGTAGTAGTGCAGCACCGCCGGAATCACCCCGGCCGCCCCGTTGGTGGGCGCGGTGACCACGCGGCCGCCGGCGGCATTTTCTTCGTTCACCGCCATGGCGTAGAGGTTGACCCAATCGAGCATGGCCAGCGGGTCGCGCAGCGCGGCCTCGGGGTGGCTGCACAGG
>JBATPF010000041.1:0-1543 GCA_049291355.1 Giesbergeria sp. | reverse complement strand
TTCGAGATCCTGGTGGCGCAGCACTTCCAGCATGGGGCGGCCGGCGGTGCCGCCGGGTTCGCCGTCGTCCACGGCCGCCGAGTGGCCCCCCGCCAGCAGGGCCCAGCAGATGTGGGTGGCGCCGGGGTGCTGCTGCCAGAGGGCGTCGACCGCCGCCTGGGCGCTGGCGCGGTCTTGCATGGGTTGCACGCAGCCGATGAAGCGGCTCTTTTTGATGGAGAGATCGCTGTGGACGGCGCCGGCCAGGGTCTGGGCCATCTCGTCGCTACCTCGCCGCTATTTCGCCGATCTGCCGTCCAGCATGGAGCGCACCAGCGCGCGGCTGTGAACACCATAGTGCCCGAGCAGTTCGGCGATGGTGGTGTCCAGATGGGCGCGCTGGGCCGGGTCGATGGTGGCGAGCTCTTTCATCAGGTCAATCTTGGCCGACTGCACGCCAAAATCGAAGCTCGGATCGGAAACGTAGCGCGCCGGCAGCGTATTGACCAGTGAGCGGTCGGTGGCTGTGCCGGCGTCGTAGGCCTCCTTGCTGACCACGTCGCGCACGTAGCGGTCGGTCCAGGCAGGGTAGTTCGGGTCCAGGCTGGTGTCGTGCAGCGTGGCGCCCAGAACGCTGGGCGTGCGCGTTTTGGCGGCTGAGCGAATCAGGGCGCTTTCGTAATTCTCCAGAGCCAGGTGGCGGTTGGACAGCAGCACGATCATGTCGTTCTTCCACTTTGGCAGGCCCACCATGGCCAGCGCATTGATGCCGATCAGCCGCACTGCGCTGTTGCCGGGCGAGACGCTGGCGTGGTAGGGCTGCGTCAGGTCTTGCACGTAGTGCATCGCCAGGCCGGTGAAACGCCAGCCCCAGTACGGGTGGCCGGTGTCGAACGCCAGGCGCGCCAGGCTGGTGTACTGGTGCACGCGCAGCAGCGGATAGGTGCGCTTGAGGAACGGCGCCGCCTTGTAGAGGATGGCGGGCTCATGAAAAAACCCCATGTGGAACGGCGCCTGTGTGGCAAAACTCAGCGTGGGGTTGCCAAAGGGCAGTGGGCCGAAACCGTAGGTCTTGCCGGCTTCGGAGTTGCTGTCGCTCCAGAGTTGGAGGTCCATTCCGTAGTCCGGCTCATCGCTGGCCGACGCCACCACGGCCAGCGCCGACACCATCTCGCCAGGGTCAATGCGCAGGAAAACATGACTCGCCTCTTCGGATTTGTCGAGCGCATTGACCTTCGTCGGCGCCAGTAGCCGCGCCGGGTCGGGTGCGGGGCCCCAGGGATCGGGTTGCACGTAGAGTGCCAGCCGGCTCTCGGGCGAGACGCGCAGTGCGGCCAGAAAATCCTTGCGACGCTGGGCATCGCTCTTGGCCGCGTCGGCACGGTAGACGAGCGCTGCGGGCAGTGGCGGATAGGTATCCACCGCTTTGCTCGCCCAGTCTTCATCGTCCTTGAGGAGCGCCTCAATGGCTTTGTCCTCGTTCTTCAGAAACGCTTCCAGCGGCTCGACAGTGACCTGCACGCTCAGCTCCGGCATGCGTTCCAGTGCGCGGTAGCTGACCATG
>JBATPF010000040.1:0-17865 GCA_049291355.1 Giesbergeria sp. | reverse complement strand
GCCTTGCACGGCCAAGGCAATGGCCATGCGCGGCGTGGTGCGCTCGCTGCTGAGCTGCACCTCCAGCGCCGCGCTGTCGCCGGCAAAGTGGGGGGTGGGCGTCTTGAGATGCAAGGACAAACCGCGCAGCGTGCCGTGGCAGATATGCATACCGGCCACAGCGCTGCCGGCCAGCAAAAAGGTGAGCAAATAGCCCAAATTCAGTTGGAAGTTGATGGACGCCACCAGCAGCACCAGCAGCGTGAGCGCCAGCATCCAGCCCGCCCCGGTGGGCAGGATGTAAACGTTGCGCTGCGTCAGCAAGGTGGTGTCGGTGCGCGTCAGCCGCGCCATCCACCAGGCGCGAAAGCGCCGCCGCACCATGGCTGCCGGGTTCAGCCGCGCCGCCAGCGGGAGGGAGTTACGAGCGGCAGCCTGTACTGGCACGGGAAAACGCCCTATGGCAGAGGTATGGCCTCGACCATGGCGCGCACCTGCTCGATGGCGCCTCGGCCCGCATCGCCCACGGGCACCAGGCGGTGCGCAATGGTCTGCGGCAGGATGGCCTGCACGTCGTCGGGCGCCGCGTAGTCGCGCCCGCTGATCAAGGCCTGCGCCTTGGCGGCGCGCACCAGGGCAATGCCGGCGCGGGGCGACAGGCCTTGCAAGAACCAGCGGCCCGAGCGGGTCGCGGCAATCAAATCCTGCACATAGGCCAGCAGCGGCTCGGACACATGGACCGCCTGCACCTGGCGCTGCAGCGCGGACAGGTCTTCGCCCGACAGCAGCGGCAGCATGCTGCTGGCCATTTCGCGCCGATCTTCGCCCGCCAGCAGCAGGCGTTCGGCCGCGCGGTCGGGGTAGCCGAGCGAGATGCGCATCAAAAAGCGATCGAGCTGCGATTCGGGCAGCAAATAGGTGCCAATCTGGTCGTGCGGATTCTGCGTCGCGATGACGAAGAAGGGCTGGGGCAGGGCGCGTGTCTCGCCTTCCACGCTGACCTGCTTTTCTTCCATGGCTTCGAGCAGCGCGCTCTGGGTGCGGGGGCTGGCGCGGTTGATCTCGTCGGCCAGCAGTACCTGGGTGAACACGGGGCCGGGGTGAAAGACAAACCCTTCGCGGCCGCGTTCGTACACCGAGACGCCCACCAGGTCGCTGGGCATCAGGTCGGCGGTGAACTGCACGCGCGAAAACTGCAGCCCAAAGGTGTGCGCCAAGGCGTGCGCCAGTGTGGTTTTGCCGACACCGGGCACGTCTTCGATAAGCAGGTGGCCGCCGGCGAGCAGGCAGGCCACACAGTCTTGTACGCGGGCCTTTTTGCCCACAATCACCGTGTTAAGCTGATCAAGAATCGACTGAATTTTGGGCTGCGCTTGCATCCCGTGACGTTATCCGAAAAACCGCCTCAGACTCGAGCGGGGAGACAAAACTATGGGCAAGACGGGTTATTTCACCCACCGTGATTGCAAAAAGCACGAGATGGGCCCTGGCCATCCCGAATGTCCCGAGCGGCTCGACGCCATCGAAGACCGGCTATTGATCACCGGAGTGTCCGATGCGCTGGAACACTTCGAAGCGCCGGAAGCGGCCCTGGCCGACATCGAACTGGCGCACACGCGGCTTCACATCGCCTCGCTGCGCGGCCTGACCGACTGGCTGCGCGAGGAAATGGACGCGGGCGGCCCCTCGCACACCCAGATGGACCCCGACACGTCCATCAACGCCCACACCTGGAAAGCAGCGCTGCGCTCGGCCGGTGCGGCCATGGCCGCCACCGACGCGGTGATTGCGGGTGAGCTCGAAAACGCCTTTTGCGCCGTGCGCCCGCCGGGCCACCATGCCTGCCGTGACAAGGCCATGGGGTTTTGCTTTTTCAACAACGTGGCGATAGCCGCCAAATATGCGCTGGAGCGTCACCAGCTCAAGCGCGTGGCCGTGGTCGATTTCGACGTGCACCACGGCAACGGGACCGAAAATATTCTTGCGGGCGACGAGCGCGTGCTGATGGTGAGCTTCTTCCAGCACCCCTTCTACCCCTACAGCGGAGACCAGTCGCCGGCGGCCAACATGGTCAACGTGCCCGTGCCGGCGTACACCAAGGGCATGGAGGTGCGCGAGCTTATCGACATCATGTGGATGCCGCGCCTGGAAGCCTTCAAGCCCGAAATGATTTTCATCAGCGCCGGCTTCGACGCCCACCGCGACGACGACATGGGTCAGATGGGCCTGACCGAGCAGGACTACGCCTGGATCACCCAGCGCATCAAGGATGTGGCGAAGAAGTATGCGCAAGGGCGCATCGTTTCTTGCCTGGAAGGCGGCTACGTGATGCGCCCGCTGGCCTTGAGTGTGGAAGCCCATCTGCGCGTGCTTGCTGATTTGTGAACAACCCCCTGAGCCGCCTTCCCCCCAGGGAGACACCGCCAGCGCGGCGGGGCGGCGCGGCCGGCACCGGCCCTTGCGCGGCGGTCCCTGGTGGGCGCTGCACTGGTTTTGAACGCTGCGGCTAGCGCAGCACGATAGGAGCATGTCGATGTCGGAATCTGTCCATTTGCTGCAAGTCACCAAAGACGCGCGTGGCGTCGTCACACTGACCTTGAACGATCCGGCGCGCTTCAATGCGCTGGGCAGTGACATGCTGGGCGAGCTACAACAGGCACTCGGCGACCTCGCAAAGGACGAAAGCGTGCGCGTGGTGGTCCTGGCAGGCGCCGGGAAGGCCTTTTGTGCCGGCCACAACCTCAAAGACATGGCGGCGCACCCCGATCTGGCCTGGTACCAGGAGCTGTTTGCGCAGTGCAGCCGCATGATGCTGTCCCTCCAGCAATTGCCGGTGCCGGTCATCGCGCGGGTGCACGGCATGGCCACGGCGGCGGGCTGCCAGTTGGTGGCTCAGTGCGATCTGGCTGTGGCGGCCGAGGGCGCCACGTTTGCCACCAGCGGCATCCACTACGGCCTGTTCTGCGCCACGCCCAGCGTGCCCCTGGTGCGCAACGTGCCGGCCAAGCGCGCCATGGAAATGCTGCTCACGGGCGACTTTATTGACGCGCAGACAGCCCTGCGCGAGGGCCTGGTCAACCGCGTGGTGCCGCTTGATGCGCTGGATGCCGAAGTCGAGCGCTTGGTGCAGTCCATCGTCGAAAAACCCCGCGCGGCGGTTGCCATGGGCAAGGCCTTGGTGTACCGCCAGCGCGAGCTGGGCCTCGAAGCCGCCTACCAGATCGCCGGCCAGACCATGGCCGTCAACATGATGGACCAGGCCGCGCAGGAAGGCGCGCGCGCCTTTGCCGAAAAACGCAAACCTAGCTGGAAAGCCTGATGCCTGCCAACGGCCCGTTGCTGGATGAATTGGGCGGCAAGCTGGTTGCGCTGACCCAGCCCACGGTGCTGATCGAACTGGGCGCTTCGTTAACGGCGCTGGTGCTGGCCTGGCTTTTTGTTGCAGCGCTGCGCCGTTTGAGTGGGCAGCGCAACCCCGATTCCATCCTGTTTGGCCGGCGCCTGTTTGATGGGGCGCTGTTTCCCCTGGTGCTGCTGGTTTTTGGCTACCTGGCCCGCAATTTCGTCGATGACCATATTCCCCTGGCCGCGTTTCGGCTGGTGATTCCGGCGCTGATGTCGCTTGCGGTGATTCGAACGGGCGCCAAGGTGCTGCATGCGGCGTTCCCGCAGGCGCAGTGGCTGGGGGACATTGAACGCACGATTTCCTGGTTGGTCTGGGGGGCCATGGTGCTGTGGGTCACGGGGGTGCTGCCGCGCGTGCTGGATGCACTGGGCCAGATTCGCTGGAAGATGGGCAGCTCGGAGATGTCGGTGCGGACCGTCCTTGAAGGGGCCATCACAGCGGGCATCGTGCTCCTGGCGGCGTTGTGGATTTCTTCCGTTCTGGAATCCCGGTTGCTTCGCTCGGCCACAGGAAGCGGACTTTCGGTGCGCAAGGCACTGAGCAACGCCATTCGAGCGCTGCTGCTCTTCGTGGGGCTGATGTTTGCACTTTCGGCGGCCGGCATTGACCTGACGGCGCTCTCGGTGCTGGGCGGGGCGGTGGGCGTGGGCATTGGTTTGGGCCTGCAAAAGCTTGCGGCCAACTATGTCAGCGGCTTTGTCATCCTGGCCGAGCGCAGCGTGCGCATTGGCGACAGCGTGCGCGTCGACGGCTTTGAAGGGCGCATTACCGACATCACCGGGCGCTACACCGTGATCCGCTCGCCGGGCGGGCGTGAATCCATCGTGCCCAACGAGATGCTGATTTCGCAGCGTGTCGAGAACTTGTCGCTGGCCGATCCGCGCGTCTGGCAGTCCACGGTGGTGAGTGTGGGCTACGACAGCGACGTCGATCTGGTCATGCGCTTGCTGTGCGAGGCAGCTTTTGCCAGCCCGCGTGTGCTGAAGGATCCTGGCCCTTCGGCGGCGCTCTCGGCCTTTGGTGCCGATGGGCTCGAGTTCACGCTGGGTTTCTGGATCGTGGATCCGGAGAACGGCACGCTGTCGCTGCGCTCGGACATCAACCTCGCTATCCTGCGGGCGTTGCGCGCGCATGGCATCGACATTCCCTTTCCGCAGCGAATGGTGCAAATTCAGGGTTTGGGCCCGGCCGCACAGGCAGCGGGCGGGGCGATGGTGCCGAATGTGCCAGCGGATTTGGCACAGACCCCCGCGAGTGCCCTATAATTTGAAAAAGCACGATCGTTCTTTTTTTGTTCAGTGTCCCGGGTTTTCCATGAGCGCCTGTGGGCCGCGACATAGAATGTTCCAGTTTACGTAAACGTCAATTCAACCAACTCTAGGAGCCGCAGCAATGAAGGTCTTGGTCCCTGTCAAGCGCGTGGTGGACTACAACGTCAAAGTCCGTGTGAAATCGGACAACAGCGGTGTAGACATTGCCAACGTCAAGATGAGCATGAACCCGTTCGACGAAATCGCCGTCGAAGAAGCCATGCGCCTGAAGGAAAAGGGCCTGGTCACGGAAATCATCGCCGTCTCCTGCGGTGTGGCCCAGTGCCAGGAAACCCTGCGTACTGCCATGGCCATTGGCGCCGACCGCGCCATCTTGGTCGAAACGAGTGAAGAATTGCAGCCGCTGGCCGTCGCCAAGCTGCTCAAGGCGCTGGTCGACAAAGAGCAACCCCAGCTCATCATTCTGGGCAAGCAGGCCATTGACGACGACGCCAACCAAGTCGGTCAGATGCTTGCCGCCCTGTGCGACCTGCCCCAGGCCACGTTTGCCAGCAAGGTGGAACTCAGCGCCGACAAGGTCATTGTCACGCGCGAGATCGACGGCGGTGCCGAAACCTTGTCGCTCACGCTGCCGGCTGTGATCACCACCGACCTGCGCCTGAACGAGCCGCGCTACGTCACGCTGCCCAACATCATGAAGGCCAAAAAGAAGCCGCTGGAGAACCTCAAGCCTGAAGACCTTGGCGTGGATGTGAAGCCGCGCCTCAAGACGCTCAAGGTCAGCGAGCCGCCCAAGCGCGGCGCCGGCATCAAGGTGCCTGACGTGGCCACCTTGGTCGACAAGCTCAAGAACGAAGCCAAAGTAATCTGAAACTTTGCGGGACAGACGAAAGCGGCACGCCCGCACGCGCTGTCCCCAACCGATCAAGGGGAATTCATGACCGCACTCGTCATCGCAGAACACGACAACACCAGCCTCAAGGGCGCCACCTTCAATACCGTGACCGCCGCCAGCCAGTGCGGCGGTGATGTCCATGTGCTGGTGGCAGGCCACAATGCCGGCGCCGCCGCCGAAGCCGCCGCCAAGATCGCTGGCGTCAGCAAAGTGCTGCACGCCGACGCCGCTGGGCTGGAGCACGGACTGGCCGAAAACGTCGCCGCCCAAGTGCTTGCTATCGCCAGCAACTACAGCCACATCCTGTTCGCCGCCACAGCGGGTGGCAAGAACGTTGCGCCGCGCGTGGCCGCCAAGCTCGACGTCGCGCAGATCAGCGAAATCAGCAAGGTGGACAGCCCCGACACCTTTGAGCGCCCCATCTATGCCGGCAACGCCATCGCCACGGTGCAAAGTGCCGACGCCACCAAGGTCATCACCGTGCGCGCGACAGGTTTTGACGCCGCAGCCGCCACCGGCGGCAGCGCCAGCGTGGAAAAAATCGACGCCGCAGCAGACGCCGGCAAGAGCAGCTTTGTTGGTAGCGAAATCGCCAAGAACGACCGCCCCGAACTGACCGCCGCCAAGATCATCGTCTCGGGTGGCCGGGCGCTGGGCAGCAAGGAAAAGTTCGACGAAGTGATGACGCCGCTGGCCGACAAGCTGGGCGCCGCCATTGGCGCCAGCCGCGCTGCAGTGGATGCGGGCTACGCGCCCAATGACCTGCAGGTGGGCCAGACCGGCAAGATCGTCGCGCCGCAGCTCTACATTGCCGCAGGCATTTCGGGCGCGATCCAGCACCTGGCCGGCATGAAGGATTCCAAGGTGATCGTTGCGATCAACAAGGACGCCGAAGCGCCGATTTTCAGCGTGGCCGACTATGGCCTGGAGGCCGATCTGTTCACCGCCATTCCCGAGCTGGTCAAGGCGCTGTAGACGCGCTTTTTCATCCCAAAAGGCATCGCTGGCGGTGCCTTTTTTTTCACAGTTTTAGCCTCCCGGAGACCGCATGAGTTACACCGCCCCGCTCAAGGACATGCTTTTCGACATCGAACATCTGGCTCAAATTGACCAGGTGGCGCAGTTGCCCGGCTTTGAAGATGCAGGCCTGGACACCGCCCAGGCGGTGCTCGAAGAGTGCGCCAAACTGGCCGAAGGCGTGCTGGCGCCACTGAACTGGGAGGGCGACCAAAATCCTTCAACGTTCAAGAACGGCGCGGTACAGACGACCCCGGGTTTCAAGGAAGCGTTTCGCCAGTACGCCGAAGGCGGCTGGCAGGGCCTGCAGCACCCGCAAGATTTTGGCGGCCAGGGCCTGCCCAAGACCATTGGCGCAGCCTGCATCGAAATGATCAACAGCGCCAACATGAGCTTTGCGCTGTGCCCGCTGCTGACCGACGGCGCCATCGAAGCCTTGTTGACCGCAGGCAGCGACGCGCTCAAGACGACCTACCTCGAAAAGCTGGTGACCGGCGAATGGACCGGTACCATGAACCTCACCGAGCCACAGGCGGGGTCTGACCTGGCGCTGGTGCGCACCCGCGCCGAGCCACAGGGTGATGGCACGTACAAGGTCTTCGGCACCAAGATTTTCATCACCTACGGTGACCACGACATGGCCGAGAACATCGTCCATCTGGTGCTGGCCCGTGTGCAGGGCGCGCCCGAAGGCGTCAAGGGCATCAGCCTGTTCGTGGTGCCCAAGTTTCTGGTCAACCCGGACGGCGGCCTGGGTGCACGCAACGACGCGCACTGCGTCAGCATCGAACACAAGCTGGGCATCAAGGCCAGCCCCACGGCCGTGCTGCAATTTGGCGATCATGGGGGCGCCATCGGTTTTCTCGTTGGTGAGGAAAACCGCGGCCTCGAATACATGTTCATCATGATGAACGCGGCGCGCTACGCCGTCGGCATGCAGGGCATTGCCATTGCCGAGCGCGCCTACCAGAAGGCCGTGGCCTACGCGCGCGACCGCGTGCAGAGCCGGCCCGTGGATGGCAGCATGAAGGAGAGCGCCACCATCATTCACCACCCCGATGTGCGCCGCATGCTGATGACCATGCGCGCCCACACCGAAGGCTGCCGCGCCATGGCCACCGTGGCCGCTGCCGCGTATGACGCCGCCCACCACCATGCCGATGCAGAGGTGCGCAAGGACAACGCCGCGTTCTACGAATTCATGGTGCCGCTGGTCAAGGGCTACAGCACCGAGATGGGCATCGAGGTGGCCAGCCTGGGCGTGCAGGTGCACGGCGGCATGGGTTTCATCGAGGAAACCGGCGCTGCGCAGCACTACCGCGACGCGCGCATTCTCACTATCTACGAAGGCACGACCGCCATTCAGGCCAATGACCTGGTGGGCCGCAAGACGGCGCGTGACGGCGGGGCCGTGGCCCATGCCATTGCCGCGCAGATTGCCAAGACAGAACAGGCGCTGCACGCCAGCAGCAGCGCCGCCGCGCAAACCGTGGCGGCACGCCTTGAGGCAGCGCGTCTGGCGTACCTCGACGTGGTCGATTTCGTTGTCAAAAATACCAAGTCATCTCCCAACGCCGTGTTCGCCGGCAGCGTGCCCTACCTGCTGCTGGCCGGCCGGCTGGTGGCGGGCTGGCAACTGGCGCGCTCGCTGCTGGTGGCCGATGCACTGTTGCAAAAGGGGCAGGGCAGCGGCTTCATGCAGGCCAAGATAGTGACTGCGCAGTTTTATGCCGACCATGTGCTCAGCGCCATCCCCGGAATGCGCGACGCCATCGTGGCGGGTGCAGGCAGCGTGACCGAGCTTGCCCTGGACGCTTTTTGAGCCAGGTTTGCTATTGAATAGATAGCTTTTAGCGCTTTATACATAAGCGCTAGAAAGCGTTTTCACCTAAATTTTGAGTGCCATGTCCAAGCTTCCCCCTGTTTTGCAGCACCTCTCGCTTCCCGTCATTGGCTCGCCGCTGTTCATCATCAGCAACCCCAAGCTGGTCATCGAGCAGTGCAAGGCGGGCATCGTGGGCGCCATGCCTTCGCTCAATGCCCGCCCCGCCGAGCAGTTGGATGAGTGGCTGGCCGAAATCACCGAAACCCTGGCGGCCTGGGACAAGGCGCACCCGGAGCAGCCTGCCGCGCCCTTCGCCATCAACCAGATCGTGCACAAGAGCAACGACCGGCTGGAGCACGACATGCAGGTCTGCGCCAAATACAAGGTGCCGATCGTCATTACCAGCCTGGGTGCGCGCGAGGACGTGAACCAGGCCGTGCACAGCTGGGGCGGCATCGTGCTGCACGACATCATCAACAACAAGTTCGCGCACAAGGCGATCGAGAAGGGCGCCGACGGCCTGATTGCTGTGGCTGCCGGTGCGGGTGGCCATGCAGGTGTCAAGAGCCCATTCGCGCTGATCCAGGAAATCCGCCAGTGGTTTGACGGCCCCATTGCCCTCAGCGGCGCCATCGCCACCGGCGACGCGGTGCTGGCCGCCCAGGCCATGGGCGCCGATTTCGCCTACATCGGCTCGGCCTTCATTGCCACCGAGGAGGCGCGCGCCAGCGATGCCTACAAACAGGCCATCGTGGATGGCAACTCCGACGACATCGTCTACAGCAACTTGTTCACCGGTGTGCATGGCAACTACCTTGCGCCTTCGATCCGCGCTGCCGGCATGGACCCGGACCACCTGCCCGAGTCCGATCCGAGCAAGATGAATTTTGGCGGCGACGCCAAGAAAGCCTGGAAAGACATCTGGGGTTGTGGCCAAGGCATTGGTGCCATCACCGAGATCACCAGCACCGCGGTGTTGGTGCAGCGCTTGCGCGCACAATACCAGGCAGCTCGCGCACGGCTCGTCCTGTAGAGGCAGGCGCGCGGGCCAACAGGGCCCGTCAGTGCGTTGTAAGTGCCAGCGCCGACATTGGCGGGAGCCATCCCATGACTTCCAGGAGACTTCCCCCATGAGCGCGCCTTCGTCTGCCATTGAATCCACCCTTGTCGAGAACCGTGTTTTTCCCCCCAGCGAAGCGACGGTAAAGGCCGCACGCATCTCCGGCATGGCCGCGTACGAGGCCTTGTGCGCCGAAGCAGCGGCGGACTACGAAGGTTTCTGGGCGCGGCTGGGCCGCGAACACCTGCAGTGGACCAAGCCGTTCACGCAGACGCTGGACGAATCCAACGCCCCGTTCTACCAGTGGTATGCCGACGGCGAGCTCAATGCCTCGGCCAACTGCCTCGACCGCCACATGGGCACGGCCGCCGAGAACAAGACAGCGATCATTTTCGAGGCCGATGACGGCTCGATAACCCGTGTCACCTACAACGAACTGCTGGGCCGCGTCAGCCGCTTTGCCAATGCGCTGAAAGCGCTTGGCGTGGTCAAGGGCGACCGTGTCCTGATCTACATGCCCATGACCATTGAAGGCGTGGTGGCCATGCAGGCTTGCGCGCGTTTGGGCGCCATTCACAGCGTGGTGTTTGGCGGGTTCTCGGCCAAGGCCGTGCACGAACGCGTCATTGACGTGGGCGCCAGCATTGTTATTACTGCCAATGCCCAGTTGCGAGGCGGCAAGGAACTGCCGCTTAAAGCCATCATCGACGAAGCGCTCACTATGGGTGACTGCGAGAAGGTGCGCAATGTGCTGGTGTTCGAGCGCACCAAGACCCCCTGCAACATGGTGGCGGGGCGCGACTTGACGTTCAGCCAGGCGATGGAAGACCAATCGGACCAGTGCGAACCGGTTGCCGTGGGCGCCGAGCATCCGCTGTTCATCCTCTATACCTCGGGCTCCACCGGCAAACCCAAGGGCGTGCAGCACAGCACGGCGGGCTACCTGATGTGGGCCAAGGTAACGATGGACTGGACCTTCGACCTCCAGCCCAGCGACGTGTTCTGGTGCACGGCCGACATCGGCTGGATCACTGGCCATACCTATGTGACCTATGGCCCCTTGGCCGCAGGTGCCACACAAATCATTTTTGAAGGCATCCCCACCTACCCGAATGCCGGTCGTTTCTGGCAGATGATCGAGCGCCACAAGTGCACCGTGTTCTACACCGCCCCAACCGCCATCCGCTCGCTCATCAAGGCGGCCGAAGCCGATGCGGCGGTGCACCCAGCGCGCTCGGATCTGTCGAGTCTGCGCATTCTGGGCAGCGTGGGCGAGCCCATCAACCCCGAAGCCTGGATGTGGTACTACAAGAACGTCGGCGGCGAGCGCTGCCCGGTGGTGGACACCTTCTGGCAAACCGAAAACGGCGGCCACGTCATTACCCCGCTGCCCGGCGCCACGCCGCTGGTTCCCGGTAGCTGCACCTTGCCGCTGCCCGGCATCATGGCCGCCATCGTGGACGAAACGGGGAACGACATCCCCAACGGCTCCGGCGGCATGCTGGTCATCAAGCGTCCTTGGCCGAGCATGATCCGCACCATCTGGGGGGACCCTGAGCGATTCAAGAAAAGCTATTTCCCCGATGAGATGGGCGGAAAAACCTACCTCGCCGGCGACGGTGCCGTGCGTTCGGCGGATCGCGGCTATTTCCGCATCACCGGCCGCATCGACGACGTGCTCAACGTGTCGGGCCACCGCATGGGCACCATGGAAATCGAATCGGCCCTCGTGGCAAAGACCGACCTGGTGGCAGAAGCCGCCGTGGTGGGCCGCCCGGACGATCTGACCGGTGAGGCCATCTGCGCGTTCGTGGTCTTGAAGCGCAGCCGCCCCACAGGCGAAGAGGCCAAGCAGATCGCCAAGGAGTTGCGCGACTGGGTTGCCAAGGAGATCGGCCCCATCGCCAAGCCCAAGGACATCCGCTTCGGCGACAACCTGCCCAAGACCCGCAGCGGCAAAATCATGCGCCGCCTGCTGCGCTCCATCGCCAAGGGCGAGGCCATCACCCAGGACACCAGCACGTTGGAAAACCCCGCAATTCTGGATCAATTGTCTGAAACTAATTGATCCAGAAGGCGCCGCATGGCGCCAGCGCGCAGCGCTTGCGGGGTTTGGGGACACTCATGTCGCGCAGCGACGTGACATGGCCACAAAATCTGACGGACCTGGATCAATTGTCTGAAACCAATTGATCCAGAAGGCGCCGCATGGCGCCAGCGCGCAGCGCTTGCGGGGTTTTGGGGAGATGCACGTCGCGCAGTGGCCTGATGTGCTCACCAATATCCCGGTGATCTAGAACCATTGGCTGAAACCAATGGATCTAGGCGCTCCTTCTGTAAGAAATTCACCCGATCGCACACTGCAACGCCTGATGGGTGCGCGAATCGGGTACAACCTCGCAAACACGCAACTCCTGCGTGCGTCTCTCCTGTAGACGACTGCGAGGACACCATGAATCTTCGATCTCTCTTGCTCACCCTGACGGCGGCGGCAATTGCCGCTATTGCTGTGTTGAACTGGAATACGCTGGCCGCGTCCGTTCCTGTGTCATTGGGTGTGGTCACCGTGGATGCGCCTCTGGGCATTGTGATGCTGGCATTGACTGCCTTGCTGGCGGCGTTTGCTCTTGCTTATGTGCTGTGGCTCCAAGGGTCAGTCCTAATGGAGACGCGCCGCCACGGCAAAGAGATGCAGGTGCAGCGTGAACTGGCCGACAAGGCCGAGGCTTCACGCTTCACAGAAATGAAGATCTTTTTGCAAGCCCAGAGCCAGCAAACGCATTCGGCCTTGATGGAGCGCATCGAAACGCTGGAATCGCGTGTGCTGGCACGCGCCAACGAATCGGACAATTCCACGGCTGCCTATTGGGGACAGCTGGAAAACCAACTCCATATGCCGCGGCGCGTTCTGGAATAACCAAAGCTTGCGACAAAAAAACTACGGCCGCCCTGCGCAAAACAGGGCGGCCGTACCGCAATCCAAAGCGCCGTGAGGCGCCACGGCTGCTTATTTCAGTGACATCACCCAAGTGGCGAGTTCCTTGGCTTCAGCTGCGCTGACCTGCGTGTTGGCAGGCATGGGCACGGGGCCCCAAACGCCCTGGCTGCCCTTCATGATCTTTTCCGCCAGCATGTCCACAGCGTCCTTTTGACCCGCGAACTTCTTGGCCACGTCTTTGTAGGCCGGACCGACGACTTTCTTATCGACCGAATGGCAAGCCATGCAGTTCTTCGATTTGGCAAGCGCCTCGTTCGCCATTGCCGGGCCGGCAACGGTCAAGGTGAGCGCTAATGCAAGCAGAGTGCGTTTCATCATGGTAGTGGTTCCTTCGTTGGGTTACATTGCTGCAACGTGGATTGTAATGACTCGGTCGCTTTCAATGGGGAATATGATCCGCACTATTGAGGAACATCATGTACACGCTTGGCCTTGGTATCCTTCTTTGCCTCTTGAAATATCTTGAGGTTGGCCCCGTTGCTACGTGGTCCTGGTGGTGGGTTCTTTCCCCCTTTGCTATAACGCTTCTGTGGTGGGCTTGGGCTGACAGCACGGGCTACACCAAACGCAAAGCCATGGAAAAGATGGACCAGCGCAAGCAGGACCGCATTGACCGGAACAAGGAAGCCATGGGCATGGGTCCGCGCCGCCCGCGCTGACCGGCGGCACGCCCCCAAGTGAGAAGCGCCTGAGTCACCCCAGGCGCTTTTTTGTTGCAGGCCTTGCCCAGAAAAACGCTCCGTGCAACGCTGTCCTCAGTAGTTGTCGAGCACAGCGCCCTTGCTGGCGCTGGACGCGTTGAAAGCAAACTTCGCTTGCACGCCGCGGGTGTAGCGCGGGGCCGGGGCTTTCCAGACCGCGCGGCGCTTGGCGATTTCTGTCTCGGCCACATGGAGCTCCAGCACCAGAGTGCGCGCGTCAATGGTGATCGAGTCGCCTTCATGAACAAACGCGATGGTGCCGCCCGCAGCCGCTTCCGGTGCCACGTGCCCCACCACCATGCCCCAGGTACCGCCGGAGAAGCGCCCGTCGGTGATCAGACCCACGCTCTCGCCCAGGCCCGCGCCAATCAGCGCGCCGGTGGGCGCCAGCATTTCGGGCATGCCCGGCCCGCCCTTGGGACCGAGGTAGCGCAGCACCATCACGTCGCCCGCGACGATCTTGCCGTCGAGAATCGCCTGCAAGGCCGATTGCTCATCATCAAACACGCGGGCTGGGCCGGTAATCACCGGATTTTTCAAGCCGGTGATCTTGGCCACGGCGCCTTCGGGGCTCAGATTTCCCTTGAGGATCGCCAGGTGTCCTTGCGCGTACATGGGCTTGTCGATGGGGCGAATCACGTTCTGGTCGGCGCGCGGCGCGTCGGGCACGTCTTTGAGTACTTCGGCAATGGTCTGGCCGGTGATCGTCAGGCAGTCGCCATGCAGCAGCCCCGCGCCCAGCAGCATCTTCATGACCTGCGGAATACCGCCGGCCTGGTGCAGATCCACGGCCAGGTACTGCCCGCTGGGCTTGAGATCGCACAGCACCGGCGTCTTCTGGCGCACGCGCTCGAAGTCGTCGATGGTCCATTCCACCTCGGCCGCATGTGCGATGGCCAGAAAGTGCAGCACGGCGTTGGTCGAGCCGCCTATCGCCATGATGACGGCCACCGCGTTCTCGATGCTCTGGCGCGTCACGATGTCGCGCGGTTTGATGCCTTTTTTGATGGCCTCGATCAGTACGCGGGCGGACTCCTTGGCCGAATTTTTCTTTTCGTCGTGCGGGTTGGCCATCGTGGACGAGTACGGAAGGCTGATGCCGAGCGCTTCAAAGGCACTTGACATGGTATTGGCCGTGTACATGCCGCCGCAGGAGCCGGTGCCGGGGATGGCCCGCTTTTCGATCTCATGCAGATCGTGGTCACTGAGCTTGCCGGCGGCGTTTTCGCCCACGGCCTCGAAGACGCTGACGATGTTCAAGTCCTTGCCCTGGTAGCGCCCCGGAAGAATGGTGCCGCCATAGACGTAAATGGAGGGCACATTGGCGCGCAGCATGCCCATCAGGCCGCCGGGCATGTTCTTGTCGCAGCCACCGATAACGACCACACCATCCATCCACTGGCCCTGAACGCAGGTTTCGATGCAGTCGCTGATGACTTCTCGGCTCACCAGGCTGTACTTCATGCCTTCGGTGCCCATGGCCATTCCGTCCGAGATGGTGGGTGTGCCAAACACCTGGGCGTTGCCGCCGGCTTCCTCGATGCCCTCGATCGCCGCATCCGCCAGCTTTTGCAGGCCCGAATTGCAGGGCGTGATGGTGCTGTGGCCGTTGGCTACCCCAACCATGGGTTTGGAAAAATCGGACTCCTGGTAGCCCATGGCGTAGTACATGGAGCGGTTGGGCGCCCGCGACTTGCCTTGGGTAATGTGGGCGCTGCGTTCGTTCACGGGACGGATGGGGATGACCTTGCTGTCGCTCATGGGTTGCCTTTTTCGTGGAATGGGTGCATCGCCCTGCACAAACAGGCGCTGGGCAAGCTTGGCTTGGGGCTGGGGGATAATTAAACGCGACCTAAGAGTAACCATTTCCCCAACTCAACGATGCCCGCTTACCGCTCCAAGACTTCCACCGCCGGCCGCAACATGGCCGGTGCCCGCGCCCTGTGGCGTGCCACCGGCATGAAAGACGATGATTTCAGCAAGCCCATCGTCGCTGTAGTCAACTCCTTCACCCAGTTCGTTCCCGGCCATGTGCATCTGAAAGACCTGGGCCAGTTGGTGGCGCGCGAGATTGAGGCGGCTGGCGGCGTGGCGAAGGAGTTCAACACCATTGCCGTAGACGACGGCATTGCCATGGGCCACGACGGCATGCTGTATTCGCTGCCTAGCCGCGACATCATTGCCGACTCGGTGGAGTACATGGTCAACGCCCACTGCGCCGACGCCATGGTGTGCATCTCCAACTGCGACAAGATCACCCCCGGCATGCTGATGGCCGCCATGCGGCTCAACATCCCCGTGGTGTTTGTCTCCGGCGGCCCGATGGAAGCAGGCAAGGTCAAGCTGGCTGCGCCCGGCACCCACTCCCTGACGTTCAAGAAGCTCGACCTGATCGATGCCATGGTGATGGCGGCAGACGACAAGGTGTCCGATGCCGACGTGGCCGAGGTGGAGCGCTCTGCCTGCCCGACCTGCGGTTCGTGCTCGGGCATGTTCACCGCGAATTCCATGAACTGCCTGACCGAAGCGCTGGGCCTTGCGCTGCCCGGCAATGGCACCTTGGTGGCGACGCACGCCGACCGCGAAGCGCTGTTTAAGCGCGCGGGCCGTTTGGTGGTCGAGCTGTGCCAGCGCTACTACCAACAGGACGACGCCAGCGTGCTGCCGCGTTCCATGGGTTTCAAGGCGTTCGAGAACGCCATGGCGCTGGACATTGCCATGGGCGGCTCGACCAACACCATCCTGCACATCCTGGCCATCGCGCAGGAGGCTGAAATCGAGTTCACCATGGCGGACATCGACCGGCTCTCGCGCTCGGTGCCGCAGCTGTGCAAGGTGGCGCCCAACACCGACAAATACCACGTCGAAGACGTGCACCGCGCCGGCGGCATCATGGCCATCCTGGGCGAACTTGACCGGGCTGGCAAGCTGCATACCGACACGCCCACGGTCCACGCCAAAACCATGAAGGACGCGCTGGACGAATGGGACATTGCCCGCCATCCGTCCGAGGCCGTCAAGACTTTCTACCTGGCCGGCCCCGGTGGCATTCCCACCCAGGTCGCCTTCAGCCAGAACGCCCGCTGGCCCAGCCTGGATGTGGACCGCGCTGAGGGTTGCATTCGTTCCGGTGAGCACGCGTTCTCGCAGGAGGGCGGCTTGGCCGTGCTGACCGGCAACATCGCCCTGAACGGCTGCGTGGTCAAGACGGCCGGTGTGGACGATGCACTGCTGGTGTTTGAAGGTCCGGCGCACGTGGTGGAGTCGCAGGACGAAGCCGTGGCCAACATCCTGGACGACAAAGTGAAGGCCGGTAATGTGGTCATCGTGCGCTACGAAGGCCCCAAGGGCGGCCCCGGCATGCAGGAAATGCTCTACCCCACAAGCTACATCAAGTCCAAGGGCCTGGGCAAAGTTTGTGCATTGCTGACCGACGGGCGCTTTTCTGGCGGGACCTCGGGTCTGTCTATTGGCCACTGCTCGCCCGAAGCGGCGGCCGGTGGCGCGATTGGTCTGGTGCGCACGGGCGACCGCATCCGCATCGACATCCCGAACCGCAGCATCAACGTACTGGTGTCCGATGAGGAGCTGGCCAAGCGCCGTGCCGAGCAAAACGCCAAGGGCTGGAAGCCGGCCCAGCCGCGCCCGCGCAAAGTCTCAAGCGCGCTCAAGGCCTATGCCAAGCTGGTGATGTCGGCCGACAAGGGTGCAGTGCGCGACGTGTCGCTGCTCGAAGATTGACACTCCATGTGCAATGCTACTAAATATATAGCTGAATACGCTTACCCAATAAGCGCTAGAGGCTTATTTTGATATTTTTTTCGTGGCGCCATGCCACTTGCCATGCTCATTTATCCACACATTGATCCCGTCGCCTTGCAATTGGGCCCGATCGCCATTCATTGGTACGGCCTGACGTACCTGGCTGCCTTCGGCCTGTTCATGTGGCTGGGCACGCTGCGGCTGCGCCACGAGCCGTTCGCGTCCATGACCGGCCCGCGCGCCTGGACCCGCAAGGACGTGGAGGACATCCTGTTCCTCGGCGTCGTCGGTGTGGTGCTGGGCGGGCGGCTGGGTTACTGCCTGTTCTACAAGCCGGGCTATTACGCCAGCCACCCGCTGGAAATTTTCGCCATCTGGCAGGGCGGCATGAGCTTTCATGGCGGCTTGCTGGGTGTGATCGCCTCGATGGTCTGGTTCGCCCATTCGCGCAAGCGTCCTTGGCTCGAAGTTGCCGACTTTGTCGCGCCCTGCGTGCCTACTGGCTTGGCAGCGGGGCGGATTGGCAACTTCATCAACGGCGAACTCTGGGGGCGCTTTTCCAGCCCCGATCTGCCCTGGGGCATGGTGTTTCCGCAAAGCGGCTCGATGCTGCCGCGCCACCCGTCGCAGATCTACCAGTTTCTGCTCGAAGGCATGCTGCTGTTCGTGCTGCTGTGGCTGTTTGCGCGGCAGGAGCGGGCACGCGGCCGGGTGGCGGCGGCGTTTCTCATCGGCTATGGCGTGCTGCGTTTCACGGCCGAATATTTCCGCGAGCCCGACGATTACCTGGGCCTGCTGTCGCTGGGCATGAGCACGGGCCAGTGGCTGTGCGTGCCCATGGTTCTGGCGGGTCTTGGACTCTGGTGGTACAGCGGCCAGCAAGGCGCAGCCAGGGCTCAGGGCAGCGGCTCTTCGCGGTAAAGCGCCTCAATCTCTGCGGCGTACTGGCGC